>CAJXTM010000224.1 GCA_913061385.1 uncultured Rhodopirellula sp.
TCTACACGTAAGGAGTCGTCGGCAGCGTCAGATGTGTATAAGAGACAGCAGTTTACACCGGGGAATAATGGCCCGTTAAGCAGCAGAAAACGAAAGCTTGAATTATGCTGTGAGAAGGTTTTTGTACGGTCCCAATTAAAAAGTTGAACGTCCATGCGGCACACGCTGTTTCTTTCAATCCTGTGGGCAGTCCTGCTGCCAGATGCCCTGCAGGCTCAAAATGATGTCGCAGCGAAACCCATTGTGGGCCTTCGCGAAAATCCAGTTGCAGGCTTTGCATTTGTGAATGCTGAAGTGGTGGTTTCGCCAAGTCAGACCATTGCTGATGCGACCGTTCTTGTGGAGGGTGCTTCCATCACGGCCGTAGGGCAACAGCAAACCATTCCTGCGGGTTATCAAATCATCGATTGTGAGGGTAAACGGATTTACCCTGGCTTGATTGACGCCTGGAGCGAAAGTGATGTCGCTGTCAACCAATCGCTGCCAGGCTATTGGAATGGCAACGTGACTCCACAAGTCAGGGCTGCAGCTGCCATTGAGGGAACCGTACCTGATGCGTCGAAGTTGAGGTCGCAGGGTATCGCGGCTCGATTGATTGCACCTAAGGGAGGAATTGTTAAAGGTAGCAGTTGTGTGATGCTCACTGGCGAAGGATCCAAAGGACGCAGTTTGTTATTGGATGATGCCTGGCAGCATTTGCTATTGACCGTACCACGCAGTGGGTCACGTGCGAGATACCCAAATTCACCGATGGGTGCCATTGCACTGCTACGCCAGTCGTTTCATGACGCTGATTGGTATAAGCAGGCGTGGAATGCATACAACGCCACTCCGCAACTCGATCGTCCCGACAGAAATATTGCGTTGCAGGTCTTAGCAGACGCGATTGATTCACAGACATTCTTGATTGACGCCCCCAATGATCGAATGGCTATTAGGGCGGATAGCTTCGCACGGGAGTTTTCATTGCAGGCGATCATTCGTGGATCGGGACAAGAGTATCGGCAGTTAGATGAAATCATTGCAACAAACCGACCTTATCTCTTGCCGGTGGATTTTCCAGATGCTCCTGATGTGAAAACAGCAGACGCAGCACGTGATGTCACTCTGCAGGAACTGATGCACTGGGAACTGGCTCCCGAGAATCCAGCAAGAATGGCTGATGCCGGTGTGAAAATCTGCTTGACCACGGACGGGCTTGATGATGTGGGTAAGTTTTTGAAGCAGGTTCGCGTGGCGGTAGCACGTGGGCTTGAAGAGGAACAGGCTTTGGCGGCTCTGACGGTCGTTCCAGCTGAATTGCTGGGTGTACAAGATGAGGTGGGGCGCATTGAATCCGGCATGATTGCAAACTTGGTGATTACTGATGGGAATCTCTTCTCAGAAGGAACAAAAGTTCTTGAATGTTGGGTGGCAGGAGAGAGATTTGTGATCGGTGCAGGTCCCAAGACAGAGCTTCCTGTTCTTGCGGGTAAGTGGGAGTTTTCCGTCCATCATGCTGACGTCCGAAATCTGAAACTCAGGCTGGAACTCGAAGGGTCGGAAGGGAAAATCAGCGGGTCAGTTTTTGCAACTGAGAGTGCGGACAAGCCTGCCAAGCAACGAAAGCAGAAGAACAAACGAAATGAACAGAAAGAGCAACCAAAGGTTGTTTCAGCCAAACTGCAGGACTCGATTCAGCAAAGGGATCGTTTTACCGCTAACCTCAATCTAAGTGAAGTCGATAAAAGACTCCCGCCCGGTATTTCGCAAATGACGATAATCACGCTGGAGAGCGATGGCGATGTACCAGATGTCATTGCTGCGTTGATGCTGCCAAGCGGTGATTCACAACATGTGATACTGAAGCGTCTTGATGATGTGGTAGCAGTCGCAGAGGTTGAGGGTGACTCGTCAGTAGAGGTAGAAACGAATCCAAAGTCTGATGCTGTTATGGAAGATGCCAAGGATGACGCTGATTCATCATCGAAAGCTTATTCCCAAGTGCGATTTCCTTTTGGTGCCTTTGGTGCTGATGAGCGAATTGCTGAACGTGGAACGGTCTTGTTCCGCAATGCAACGGTTTGGACTTGTGATGAAGCGGGTAAGTTGGAAGATGCAGATGTTCTGATTCGGGACGGTTTAATCGTGAAGGTTGGTTCTGGAATCAAGCTCCCCGCTGAATGCCGTGTAGTCGACGCCAGCGGCAAGCACATTACTCCAGGCCTGATTGATTGCCATTCTCATATGGGAACTGATGGGGGTGTCAACGAGTCGGGGCAGGCAGTCACCTCTGAGGTTCGTATTGGTGATTTTATCGACAATAGCGATATCCAAATCTACCGACAGTTGGCGGGTGGACTAACAACATCGAACATCCTGCACGGATCAGCAAATCCAATCGGTGGACAGAACCAGGTCATCAAACTCCGTTGGAGTCAGACCATGGATGGGCTAAAGATGAAAGAAGCGCCCAGGGGTATCAAATTCGCCCTCGGTGAGAATGTGAAACGCAACCAGAGTCGCTACCCCAACACCCGGATGGGTGTCGAGCAGATTATCCGTGATCAATTACTTGCCGCACGTGAGTACCAAGCCAAGTGGAGACGCTGGAAAAGTGGGCAGCATGATACTCTGCCGCCCCGCATCGACCTGCAGCTTGAAGCATTGAGCGAAGTGCAAAATGGAGAGCGTTGGATACACTGTCACAGTTATCGGCAGGATGAAATCGTCGCCACGTTGGATGTGTTGGAAGAGTTTGGTGTTCAGATTGGAACTTTGCAGCATATTCTCGAAGGTTACAAAGTGGCCGATCGGATGGCACGTCACGGAGCAATGGGCTCGTCGTTTTCCGATTGGTGGGCTTACAAGTTCGAAGTTCTGGACGCAATTCCGTATAACGGCGCGCTGATGCATGACCGTGGAGTGGTGGTATCGTTCAACAGTGATGATCGGGAACTTGCCCGGCATCTCAATACAGAAGCAGCCAAAGCAACAAAATATGGAGGCGTGCCGGAAGTCGAAGCATTGAAGTTTGTCACGCTTAACCCAGCCAAACAACTGCGGATTGATCAATACGTCGGTTCGCTCCGGAAAGGAAAGCACGCAGACCTTGTGGTTTGGAGCGGACGACCTTTGTCGACCCTGACTAGATGTGAGCAGACTTGGGTCGATGGACGCTGTTATTTTGACCTTCGTAAAGATCGGGATCTGCAGTCTCGTGATTCGGAGCTGCGTGCTCGATTGATACAAAAGGTCTTGAATGGTGGCCGCAGTGCATCGAAGTCGACGCCGAAAGAAATTGCCGAGGAAGATCGCTGGGTAAAGCACGACGTTCATTGTGCTGCCCACGGGAGTCATGAGTACGATTACACCGGAAACCTCAAGAAGAACTGAGCAAATTATGAAACGGTGTAAGCAACCAAACCAATTGATGGTAATCGGATTAAGAATCATGAGTGGATTAAGACTGACCACGGCCGCCTGTGTTGTCTTGGCAATGTTGTCCAGCAGCGAGGCCCATGACCAGGTTCCCGGCCCTCCGCAAAGTCGTCCCATTGTGATTCGAAATGCCACGATCCACGTAATTGATGGACCTGATATTAAGAATGGTGATGTGTTATTCGAAGCTGGTAAAATTATATCCATCGGTAAGGATTTGGAAGCTTCTGAAAAAGCCGTGGAGATTGATGGAGATGGTAAACACCTTTACCCTGGCCTGATTGAATCGATGACAGACCTTGGCTTGCGTGAGATCAGTGCAGTCGAAGAAACTGATGATCGTACTGAGTACGGTGAACTGAACCCAAATGCGAGGGCGTGGGTCGCTGTAAATCCCGATAGTGAGCTGATTCCCGTGGCACGAGCTGGCGGTGTTTTGACCGTGATGACAGCACCTCGTGGAAGGTACCTTCGCGGGCAGACCGCCGTAATCAACCTAGATGGTTGGACGGTCGCGGAAATGAAGCTCAAAACGCCAGCAGGGTTGTATATCGACTGGGGTGCCATGCAACCGCGGGGTAGCAGTGCAGCCGATCGCCGTAAGAGCCGAGAACAAAAACTTGCGGATTTGGATGCGTTGTTGGATTCCGTGCGTCGTTACCAGAAGGCTCGTGGGACGACGCCAGATACCACAGCGACCGACATCAGGCTTGAGAGTCTGATTCCAGTGGTGAACGGACAATTGCCCGTTTATGTCGAAGCTGATCGGCAGATGGAAATCGAATCTGCTGTCGCTTATGGACAAGCACAAGGCTTATCGATTGTGATTTACGGTGGCTACGATGCGGAGCAATGTGCCGAGCTGCTGAAGCAATATGATGTACCGGTAATTATCGCCTCCACTTACCGTCTGCCACTTCGCCGTGATGAAGCTTACGACACGGCCTATACACTGCCAGAACGACTGCGGGCCGCGGGCATTAAATTTGCCATTTGTGGAGAGGGAGCTGGTTCTCCCGGAGGTGCAGCAAATGCAAGGAATCTTCCTTACCATGCTGGCGTCGCAGTAGCGTATGGTCTGCCACACGCTGACGGTTTACGGGCGATCACACTATCAGCAGCAGAGATTCTTGGAGTTGCTGACCGAGTGGGGTCCATTACCACTGGCAAAGATGCGACTTTGATCCTAGCAGATGGTGATATTCTGGAAACGGAAACGAACGTGGAGGCTGCTTTCATTCAAGGACGCGCCGTGGATCTCGGAAGTCGGCATAAAACGTTGTACGAAAAGTACAAGCTGAAGTACTTGCGCCGTCGCGAGCCGCTACGTCAGTGAGTGGCGTGAAAAGATAGAATCTCTAAACCCAGTTCTGCTGTGCCATGGTGTTTGCAGCAACAGCGGTTGCAGGCGGAGTGTCTGAGTGTCTGGCGTTTGAATTTTCTTGGGCCTTTTCTTGCGTCTTGTCCGGGCGGACGGTATGTGTTGTGTGTGGCAGCAGGAGCCAAGTAAGAATCAACAAGGTGATGGTCAGTAGAAAGGTGACGATTCTAACCGTCCACCGATCTTGGATCGTGAGTGTTCGGTCTGTGCGCATTCCGCGTGCCCATAGCACAAAGGCAGACCCACCCATGATCATCAGAACATTCACCAACACCAGTAGGATGGGACCCAGCACAGGTACTCCGACGGGGTTGGTGTCCCAGGTCCAGACGTGGAACGCGAGTTGCAGGCCAGCGGTTGAAATGGGTGGTACAAGCGCAGCTGCGATGGCCGCACCGGCCAAGGCAGCTGACAGGTGTCGTCTGGTTCTGGCATAGGTCGCTGCGAAACCGCCCACGAGTCCGACACAGAAATCAATGGGAGATGGACTGCACCTAGCTCGCATTTCAGGAGTCATTACGGGGTCCTGAAAAATCAGCACCAGCCAGCCAAACAGCATGCTGGCGATCAGTGCACAGAAGAAGCCAAGAATGATGGTGCTGGCAGCGGCGCGAAAAAGCGGGCGATTGCCTTGCGCCAGCGCCAGGCCAGCGCCAATGATTGGTGTCATCAGCGGAGCGATCAGCATGGCCCCGATGATGACTGCTGCGGAATCCTGAATGAGCCCGAAGGCGGCAAGCATCGCTGCCGCTGAGATCAGTCCAAAGAACTCAAGGTTGGGAGCAGAGCCAGATTGCAGGTCCTGTGAAAGATCGATTCTTTCTTGTCGGTCCATCGGCGGCGCCACGTCGGCTGCCCATTGGTAAACCCGACTTGCGACTTTTTCCGGGAACGTGTAGCCATCATGCAGTAGCCCCACGGAGGTGGTGGTCTTGGAATCAATCAATGTCAGTGCAGTTTTATAGACACGATCAGATGAATCCGGATCGTCGATACCAAACAAAATCAGTTCATTGTCAGTGATGTCTTCTTCGTTAATGGCCGTTTTGATTGCATCGGAAAGGTTGTCTCGTTGCAGGTCGACTTCACTGCACAGCGTCTTGCCTGGAGAAAATCCAAGTAGTTTTTGCGTGACTATCGACGTGACGTGACTTGGTTTTTGAAATGCTGAGAGGATTTTCGATTCTGAACATGGCGGTTTTCCGATAATGCGAAGCCACAGGGTGGGATGCTTCGAAGTCTGAAAAACCTCTTTCTGCAATTCCGATTGGTCCCCTTCGTACAGCAGAATCAGGCTTCTGCAGTGATTGTCTTCTGCGTGATTGAGAATGGCATGTGCGTCCGCTTCGATAGTGGCAACAGCCAGATCGGCTGGGTCACAGTTCAGCTCAGTCGCCAGTGTCTTGCGCCCGTATTCTGCCAGTGCCTTGCGATCTGTGCCCAGAATGGCGACTTTGAGGTTTTCAGCAGAGACGCCATCAATCGAGGCGCACCAAGCAGCCCCTTTGTTGATTTGCTCTTCCGAGCCTACCGCAACCAGAATACGCATTTGAATTCATTCCCAAAACAAGTTGACCCCCGTGATATATGCTCAAGTCATCGAGCCGGGAGTTGGATAAACTATAACGGGCGACTGCGTTTGGTAATCAATGCGGTGTGGTTATTTTTTCTCGAAGCCTTATGGAACCTGATGGGTCAGTTCAAGCAGCAACTACAAGATCTGTCTCTTATACACATCTCCGAGCCCACGAGACCGAG
>CAJXTM010000225.1 GCA_913061385.1 uncultured Rhodopirellula sp.
ACGAGATCAGCCTCGGTCTCGTGGGCTCGGAGATGTGTATAAGAGACAGCTTACGCCTCGCTCGATGCGGACGAGCAGGAAATTGTCGACGTTACCTACAACGTCGTTGATGACAATGGAGCAGTGGTTGAACAAACTGCGAAATTTATATTCAACGGTCTCAATGATCCGCCGACGCCGGGTTCACCAATTTTCGCAACGTTCTCTCAGAACGATAGTGTGTCAAATGTCAGTCTGATCGCTGGGGCGACTGACCCTGAAGAAGATACATTGACCATTGCTGACGTTTCCTTCAATCCCGTCAATCCGAGTGGATTCGAAATCGTGAACAACGATTCGGTAGAAGTGACGCCCGCCGCCTACGAATCTCTTAACGTTGGTGAGGATGTAGAAATACAAATCAACTATGTCATCGATGATGGGGCTGGAAATCAGACTTCGCAGCAGACGGCGACCATCACAATCACTGGTGCGAATGACACTGCTACGATCGAAGGAGATGCGACCGGCAATGTGGTCGAAGATACCGCAGTGACAGATGGTCAATTGACGGCAAATGGAACATTGTCGGTGAGCGACGTGGATACAGGTCAGGCTCTTTTCTCCACTTTGGTGACGGACCAAGTTGGCAATCTCGGATCCTTGGTCATCACCGAAGTTGGTGTTTGGTCCTATGTCTTGGATAACAGTCTGCCGGCTGTCCAACAGTTGGGTGCAGGATCTACGCTAACAGACACATTCACCGTCGAATCATTCGATGGTACCGCGACTAAAAACATTGCGATTACGATTACTGGCGTGAACGACGTCGCTGTAATCAGCGGGGATAACGAGGGTGGTGTAACCGAGGATGACTCGAACACTCTGACCACTTCCGGAATCCTCAGCGTCACTGATGTCGATGCTGGCGAGTCTGCTTTTGCCAACACGGTGCTCGGGGTTGACTCACCTTTGGGGACATTAGTCATCAGCCCAGCAGGAGAGTGGGATTACACGCTCGACAACGCTCTATCAGCTGTTCAAGCGTTGCCCGATGGTGCAACGATAGTGGATAAATTCGAAGTCAAATCATTCGACCAGAGTGCATCAGAGATCGTCACGGTGACCATTACTGGAATCAATGATGTTCCAGTGTTTAGTGGTGATATCGCTGGTTCGGTTATCGAAGATGCCGGCTCGACGCTGACGACCACAGGTGCTTTGACAATTGTTGATGTGGATACTGGTGAGTCATCGGCAGATGGCAGAGTGGTGCCCACAGGTGAGACTCTTGGAACGTTGGTGGTTTTACCCGGCGGTACTTGGACCTATGAGGCAGTTAACTCTCAGGATGACATCCAGGCTCTTGTAGACAATCAGTCCATTGTGGAAACTTTTACGATTACTTCCTTTGATGGAAGTAAAACCCAAGTCGTCACCATTACGATCAACGGGACAAACGACGTTCCAGAGGCTGTTGACGAGGAACGCCTTGCGTTGAAGGACGGAGACGGGATCTTGGTTGATGTGCTAGCCAATGACAATGCAGGAGCTGGCGGTCTGGAAGACCTGAACCAATCAATCTCGATTGTGATTGATTCACTCGAATTAAGTGAGAGTGCTACCGCTGGCAGTCCGAATGGAACGGTTGAAATCGAAGATGGAAAGATCCGTTATGTGCCTGGTGCGGGTTTTGAAGGCACCGCGACGATCGATTACGAAGTCTCTGATGGCGAGTTGTCCGCCGCCGGGACCTTAACTGTTGTAGTCGTTGATTTCGTGCCATCCATGCTTAGTGGTGGTGTGTTCATTGATCACGTTGAGAACTTCCGTGATGTACGCGATAACGGCGCTGATCCGATTCGGAATGGCGTTAAGGATGATGATGAGAATGGTTTCGCGAGTGTTCGGATCAAGTTGGTTTCAAGTGATAACTACACCAACAGCTCGATTGAACGCGAGGTTCTGACGGATGCAGATGGAAACTTTGAATTCACGGATGTAGTGCCCGGGGAGTACAAGGTCATTTACGAATACCCAGAGCAGGTCAGGTACGAAGGTTCGGGTGAATATGATGTGTCGATTCCCGCTTTGGGAGATGTTCAGCGTAATGATTTCAACTTTGGATTGACTGGGACTCAGGGAGCAGCGATGACCAGCGTGGGGTTGCTTGCATCAAGCTACCTCCGCACGGATGCCACTATCTCTCAGATCTCAGACGGGGGACGTGAGGGTGGTTTGGTTTGCTTGGATTCAAGTGGACAGCAGAGTTTCCTTGTGCTGGGTTCTGGATTTGAAGGTGTTCAATTCGCCGAGCTTGAACTCAACGCAACACAAGATGCCGCGTTGTTGACACTCCTGACCCAAGAGGGTGACTTGCTTTCAACAATCCTCACTGAGGAGTTTTTCGTGGTCAGTAATGATCAATGCGGAATACAGTTCTTCGGCAGTTTGAATGACCACTTCTTCACAGAAGCCGGTTCAACCAATGGGACGACCTTCGATAACACCCGCACTGCCGTTGAAGATTACCAGGATAATAATAGTCCGGAATAGATGTTCGGCATTGTCCGGAGCAAACTTGGGTTTGCCATCATGACGGACCCCTGACCCATTGGATCTCTCCGAGCCCGAAACTTAGGTTTCGGGCTCTTCTTGCGGCCGAATTACATTCGGCTGGGATTCTTCGCATGCATGAAATTCAACTCAGGCGACCTTGGAATCGGTTTTCCGGTCGGGATTGGCAGCCAGTGGTGGTTGATGTGCCGGATGTGAGTCCTCGAACTGATTCGTCGATCGGTGCAGGTGATCGGGTGAGTTATCAACGTGGTTTCAATACACCCACCGGTTTGAGTGGGACTGAGACGATTTGTTTGTGCATTTCTGAATGGCAGGGGAAGCTGGAGTCCGTGCGAGTCAATGAAACCCTGTTTTCTCCTGAAAGCCCGCCCTTGGTAGTCAATCTTGCAAAGATTCTCCTGGGATTCAATCAGATCGAGATAATCCTCAATTCCGAGTCCGCATTGGAACCTCGTCTTACGGGCAATGTTGTGTTGAGGATACAGGAAGCTTCGAGGTGAAGTGCTTAGCAGGGAGTTCACTCAACTTCAGGTCTGGTCATCACTCGACGGTGTGAACCACCATCAGGTTGTGTGCTTTATCAACTACTCCTGTACCAGTAACAAAAACGATGTGGTCGTTTTGTCGAAGGTCTGTGTGTTCATGTCCCCAGCGGCACATTTGATCGATGAAACGTGAGGTGTCTTCAAGGTGTTCTGATGCAAGCGGTTTGATGCCCCAAAGCAAATTCATGCGACGTAAAGTCGCTTGGGATTCACTTGCGCCAACTGTGGGAATGAGGCTGCGGCTTTGGCTGTTGACCCATGCCGTGTTGCCGCTGCGGGTTGCAATGACAATCAGCTTGGCTTCGATGGTTTCAGCAACATGGGTTGCCGCCTGAGTGACGGCACTGGTGATGGGGTGAACCCGGTAGCTTATTTGGTGATTCCTATTGGGACCACGCATCATTTCCTGTTCAGTGCATTTCATGATACGGCTCATCATGGTCACTGCGAGGGCGGGATGATCGCCAATCGCAGTTTCTCCGCTTAGCATGCAGGCATCTGCTCCATCCAGAATGGCATTGGCAACGTCGCTTGCCTCAGCACGGGTCGGTCTCGTGCTGGTATGCATGGATTCAAGCATCTGCGTCGCAACAATCACGGGTTTCATCTTTTCACGGCAAACCCGAATGATACGCTTTTGGGCGACGGGAGTTTTAGCCACGTCGATCTCGACACCCAAATCACCTCTGGCCACCATGATGCCATCAGCATTTTCGACGATGTCTTCTAGGTGCTCGAGTGCTTCGGGCTTTTCGATTTTTGCGATCACCAATGCATTTGAACCATGCGAGTGAAGCAACCCTTTGAGTTGTCGCACATCATCCGGGGACCTGACAAATGACAGACTGATAAAATCGATTTCATTTCGAGCCGCCCAAATGGCATTATCTACGTCACGTTCCAGCAATGCCGGAACGGACAACTGGACACCCGGCAGATTGATGCCCTGTCTGCTACGCACACTTCCCCCGACGGTGACAACACATTCCGCTCGGTCAGCTTGCACCTGCTCGACTCTCAATGAGACGGTGCCATCAGCGAGCATCACGCGATCGCCCGGTTGCAGTTCGCCAATCAAGCGTTCATACGTACTTGTCACCTCTCGTGGCTGATCGGTTGTTTCAGTCACGAAGGTGAGCTTCATACCCTCTTCGCAGATGAGAGGATCATGGTGTAGTTGCCCAAGTCTGATTTTAGGGCCAGCGAGGTCCAGTAGAATTCCGACTGGAAATCCGGCTATTGTCGCCGCTTCCCGGATACGTCTCACGATGATTTCGTGTTGTTCGCGGTTGCCGTGGGCGGTGTTGATGCGGAACACGTCAACTCCTGCTTCGATTAATTCTTCGAGCTGATGGACGCTTTCACAAGCTGGTCCCACTGTGGCAACAATTTTTGTACGTGCATCATCAAGAGAGGGCCGGGGCATCAGTTAACTCGACAGTTGATGGTCAGGAACGATAATTCGTGGTTGTGCCGATGAATGAGGTTTCACGCTGGATTCCGGGAAGAAACATAGAGCAGTGATACCGGACGGCGTCTGATCGTACTAAAATTTGGCCCTCAGGCATTACTCATTCATCTCTTCGGCCCTCTTTTACTGTGGATTCATGGTTTCTGATCGATCTCCGGTCGCACTCGTCACTGGCGGTTCAGCCGGTTTGGGATTCGTGATTGCACGAAAACTCTTGGACGCGGGCTATAGCGTTGTGATCGTAGGACGAGATTCTGGCCGACTAAATGATGCGATGGGCCGCTTGGATCCAGAGGGGGTGCTGGGGCGGTCAGGCAATGCAGAACAAAGCTTGGCTTGCTTTTCCTGTGATCTCACCGATGCGACCGCTGTCGAGCAGCTTATCGCTGATACGTTGAACGCATTGGAAAGGTTAGATGTTTTAGTCAACTGTGTTGGGGCAAGCGATCGAGGCTTAATCGAAACGTTGGAAGCCGAGCGGGCCGAGTTTCTCTTTCAGCAAAATGTGATCACTGCCCTGCTCTGCTCACAGAAATCTCTTAACGCTTTAGAAGCAACCCAGGGGGTGATTGTGAATATAGGATCGCTCGCCTCCAAGGTGGGGGCAAGGTATATCGGAGCCTATGCAATGGCCAAGCATGCATTGGCTGGTATGACGCAGCAACTGAGATTGGAATTGAAATCGCGAGGAATTCAGGTTTGCTTGGTCAGTCCCGGACCGATTCGTAGAGAAGATGCAGGGCAACGATATCAAAAATCAATCGATGGCCTGCCAGCACAGGCAGCTCGACCCGGTGGAGGAACGAGGGTCAAAGGCTTGCAACCCGAACGGGTTGCTGACGCAGTCCTGTCTGCTATTCAGCACCGCAAGCCAGACGTGGTGCTACCTCGATATCTTCGCTTGCTGATTATGCTCGGTCACGCATCACCACGTTTGGGTGACTGGTTACTCTTGAAATTCACTTCGCCCAAAGAAGAGTCAGCTGCCTGAAGCTGATTGTTGCTAGCAGACGCTGCATCAGGGCAGCCTTGGTTGTTTGTTCGTTTACTGAATTTTGGATGCCGGTTGGCAACCTGTATGATTCGCGCGTGTGCTGACCATTCAGTCGGCAGTTTCTTCATAAATCGGCAAGTGCCGATAGTAAACTTCCAAGTTCAGCAGATTCATGGTTGTGATGTAGAGACGCCCTGCGTGGGCAGACCAGCGATCCGGGATGGCCCCAGCGGGATCCCAGCTACCAGCATTCGATCCTTCTTTGATCTGGCTTCGTATCAGTATGGGGTTCAGGGCCTGGTTCCAGCGTTCCCAGTAATCGCCGCCCATATGAAACATGACCTGAGTGGCATAATACCAGTAGTAAGTATCTTTTTGGGGTGATTGGACGGTGCCTATCTGGGGTGGGTATTGCAGCAGGTATTCAGCAGCCGATTTCATTGATTCGTTGTCACGGCGCCAGCCGGAGTACATCCGCATTAGCATACCTACGGAGGTCATTGTTGGCGTAGCCATGCGACCATGTCGCTGTGTTGGGGTGTCTGGTGCGAACGGATTGTATCGGTAGCGGTCAGGTTGTTGCGGTACCTGTGACAAACCCAGCCAGCGTTGAATACCTTGATAGGTTTTTTCGGGCACGTCTAAGCCTGATAGTTGACCACTCTTCAATGCCATCATCATCCAACCAGTAACACTGGTGTCTGAACTGACTTGTGCTGTGTAACGCCATCCTCCGCGTTCGTCATGCTGCGTGCCGACTATGTAGTTAAGGCAACGTTGCGCTGGCTCTTTCAGTTCGGGATCTTGTGTCATGCCATAGGCTTCACACATTGCCAGTGCGGCTATTCCGTGACTGTAAAAGGCAACATTTCGGTTGCTGATTGCATCTTCTGGAACATATAAATCACCATTGGGTTGTTGACGATTCATTAGATACTCGATCTGTCTCTTATACACATCTGACGCTGCCGACGACTCCTTACGTGTAG
>CAJXTM010000226.1 GCA_913061385.1 uncultured Rhodopirellula sp.
AAGGTGAACCATTTTTCTTGTACCTGCCCTACACATCACCCCACAAACCTGTCATCCCCATTGACCAATTCCGTGGCAAGAGCGACGCGGGTGCCTATGGTGATTTCATGATGGAAACAGATTGGCACGTTGGCCGCATTTTGGAGATACTGGATAGGGAAAATCTTGCCCAAAACACAATGGTCATTTTCACAAGTGACAATGGTCCCGAGACCACATGGAAAGAGCGGACCAAACGCTTCTCACACCACAGCAATGGCATCTACAGGGAAGGTAAACGATCCATCTACGAGGGAGGACACCGTGTGCCAATGTTCATTCGTTGGCCTGCGAAAATCGCACCGGCCAGTCAGTGCAATCAACCCATCTGCCAAACCGACGTTCTGGCAACCCTGGCGGCTATCACCGAGAACCAACTGGCAGCAAACGAGGGTGAAGACAGCTTCAGTTTCGCATCTGTGCTGAGTAATCCCAATGCAAAAATGAACAGAGGCCCGATGATTCACCACAGTGCTTCGGGAGGCTTTGCGATTCGGGATGGTGACTGGAAATTGGTAATGGAAACACCAAAGTCCAAGCGTGAACTCTACAACCTTGCCAGCGATCCCAGCGAGCAGAATAACGTGCTGCAAGAGCATCTGGACATTGCTGAGAAACTGAATAGCGAAATCACCAAAATCGTACTGGATGGCAGATCCACAAACGGCACGCCGCAGGCTAACGACACACCTTGGTGGAACCATCTGATCTGGATGGAAAAGTTTTAGCCAGCATCTCGGATTGCAGATCGCTCGTCAAAACCTCAATGCTCTGGTCAAAATCCAATGATCAGGTATTGGGTATCGCGGAAATGGTACCGCCCAATGCTTCCGCGAGCCGATTGTCGTCCGAAGCCGAAACCCACCGCAGATCGACACAAACGGCATCTCCAGCACACCCCACAGCAACTGCTGGCATGTCTTCCAGTAGGTTGCTTTGCCACTCTTCGGCGGACATCGATTCATGGGTCACGCAAATCTGACGAGAAGCGAAACGCCAACGCCCACCATCAATGAGCTGGGCGTCTTCCGCAGTGATCTGAATATTGCGAATATTGTCACTGCCACTGAGCCTAGTCGCCAATCTCTCTGCTCGTCCACGAAGATTTTCTTCACTGGTGCTGAGCAGGGCCAGCGTTGGTATCTCATCCGGGTCGGAAGCCACCACTTCAAGCGTCATCGCCAACATTGCCCGGGCAGCATCACCGGCAGCAAGGGAAGGCCAAACTCGAGACGCTTTGATGCTGTCTATTTGTGGTTTGCGACCAATCACGATTCCACACTCGGGTCCCCCCAGGACACCCTGTCCCGAAAGGATCACAAAGTCCGCCCCTGCAACAAGCATGGACTCAGCCGATGGAATTTCAGCGGCACCCGCGGCATCCAATTCGGCTTGCCCCAGCGTCGCGACCGGCAGGATGACGGCCTGCATTGCATCCCGCCCGCTCAGTTCGAGTAATTCCAGTGGTTGCTCACCGACATCTGCCATGACCAAACAAAAAGACTCCAAGCCGTCGAAATCCTGCGGCAGGATATTATCGCGGCTACCAACTTCCTGAATCACTGGCAAAAACATGCCAAAAGCATCCGGTAAAGCTCTCCCATTGGGCAACCGGACTGCCTGTGACCGATGCACCACCAGTTGCCGCTCATCTACTAAGAGAGCCAACGCCGTTAACGCCGACGAGAAGTTGGATGTGACGGCAATCGAATAATCACCACCCGCAGGCAGCAAACGCTGCAACCTCCGCGACAAGCGTTCATCCATGGATGTTCCAGTGACACTGTCACCCAACATCAGTTCGTAGCCGGCTTCACACACTTGGGGTGCCAGCGGAACGCCAGAGCCATGATCATTCATCAGCACTCCACTGCCATTAAGCAGGGGTACGGCCAGCGCAGTATGTTTTCGTGACCATCGCTCTACTGTTTTCTTGCTAACCTCCGCCGTCCGCAGCATGGCGTCGATGCTCTTGGCCGCAGTTTGCGGCAGATCCTGCAGGATTTCTGTCGCTTGGTTCTTAATTTTCTCGATGGTTTCAGGCTCACTAGCCTTGCGGGCAACATCGGTAATTCCGCGTCGCAGCAGCTCAATCGTCCAAGGTGGTAGCGCCATCTGATTTGCCTGTGGCAGGGAATAAATAACTTGCAAGTGTTCAAAGGTCAGTCTCTAGGATAATCGCTGCTTAGGTGCTCCGTGACAAGCCTTTGCTGCCAACGGCAAATTGATTCGGCAGGCATCATCTCCACAGAATCGCTACTCCAACGTGCGGCGATTCCAACCCGCGAGCTTGCAAGGTTGCAGAAGCGGGTATCATGGTGGAATGGCAGTGACGCAAGCCGCAGTCTGGTCCGCGGCACATCTGGTCTGCGGCACATTCGAGGACACGCCTTGGCCCCGGCGAGCAACTTGTCGTGCCGAAAACGAATCGTTTTAGCAGCTGCTTTGCAGATACCTCCGACAATCATGCCCTCCTACTCATTTCCTGCATCATCGCTGACATGAAAATTGAGCATCAATTCGCTGCACTTACGTGCTTTCTCGCAGTTTTCCTGGGCGAGTTGAATATAAACGCTGCCGATCCCCCGACCATCGACTTCACCCGTCAGATCCGGCCGATCCTCCGCAATCACTGCTTGGAGTGCCACGGAGGCGTCAAGCAGACAGCAGACCTCTCCTTCATTCATCGTGACACGGCTCTCGAAGTCATCGTGGCAGGCAACCCAGACGAGTCGTTATTGATTGAACGAATTCAGTCCAAGGATGCTGACGAAATCATGCCACCGCCAGAGCATGGCCCCCCGCTCACTCGTGCAGAAATTGAGTTACTAACCCGCTGGATTGAACAGGGTGCATCATGGCAACAACCGTGGGCGTACCAGCCTCCCCTCACACCCAAACCACCCAGCGTTTCATCGGTTGACTGGTGCAAGCAACCCTTTGATCGGTATGTGCTCGCCAAACTTGACCAGCAACAGTTGGCCCCCGCTCAGGAAGCACCACCGACACAGTGGTTACGTCGCGTGACCCTTGATTTGACCGGTCTTCCACCGACACCAGAAGCAGTCAAACGTTTCCTGCGAGCGTCATCAAGCGAAGGTCAGGCAGCGTATACAAATGTCGTTGATGAGCTTTTGAAATCTCCTGACTACGGTGAACGCTGGGCATCCGTGTGGCTCGACCAAGTTCGCTACGCAGATTCGCGTGGACTAGGTGCGGATGGACGCCGCGAAATCTGGAAATACCGTGACTGGGTGATTGATGCAATCAACAACGACATGCCGTTCGATGAATTTACCATCAAGCAGATCGCAGGCGACCTGTTACCGTCACCAACAATCGATGATCAGGTCGCTACGGCAGTGCACCGTTTGACTCAAACCAACGAAGAAGGCGGAACTGACGATGAAGAGTTCCGAATCAATGCAGTGCTGGACCGAGTCAGCACTGTCTGGCAAACATGGCAAGGTGTTACGTTTGGTTGCGTGCAATGCCACGCCCACCCGTATGATCCTTTGCAGCATGAAGAGTTTTATCGATTCGCTGCCTTCTTCAACAACACCGCTGATTGTGACCTGAACTCGGAACTTCCTTTATTGGCGGTTCCGCTTGATCCCGCCAATAACCTCAAGGCCAACAAACTCGACCACGAAATCGATGCTCTGCAGCACTCGATTTGGGAGCGGGAATCCGCCGCTTTGGATGCACCTCAAGCTGACTGGCAGGCCATCACAAACATGAAGGCGTCAGCAACCAAAGCAACTGAGGTTGCCGTCGAGCAACGGGAAGGGCACGCAGAGTACTACACCATTGATACTCTTTCGTCGAACACTGAAATCACACTCGAAATGCCGCTAAACGGAAACTTGAAACGTCTGACAGCGGTCCGGATCACGATTGCCCCGGGAGACCCTAAAACAGCCAGAATGGACTCCGAATGGGGCTTCGTCCTGTCCCATGTACAGGCTGCGCTGAAGACCAAAAACGGCGAACCCAATCCAATCACCTTCACGCGAGTGATTGGCGACGAGGCGACTCCATTCAAAAACCCAGACGATAGTTTGAATGAAAAAACAAACAACGGGTTCGCTGCTTACAGCCGTATCCACTACCCCCGCACCGCTGTTTTCGTTCTCGAGTCTGCGGTCGATGTAACCAAGGGCAGCACCCTGGAAATCAAAATCCGCAACGGCGTGACAGAGCTTGGGGCATTTCCGCTCATTGCAAAACGCGGCCACATTGCCGTCAGCCAACGACCAATTTTCAATCCTTTGCTGAATGCACCCAAACTGGTATCTGACAGACAGCAACTGAGTGCCTTGAAAGCGAC
Source organism: uncultured Rhodopirellula sp. (assembly GCA_913061385.1). Lineage (GTDB taxonomy): Bacteria > Planctomycetota > Planctomycetia > Pirellulales > Pirellulaceae > Rubripirellula. The sequence goes on from CAJXTM010000226.1 coordinate 4,370, forward strand.
ACGGTCAAAGATTCCAAGCAGTAGGATCCCAGTACTTCTGGAGCGTCCATCACACCTGCAACGTCCAACGCATGTCTTCACACGAGGCCTGTTCCTGACCAAAGGCGAAGAGGTTCAGGCAGGTGTTCCTGCTGCCCTTCCTCCCCTGCCACAGCGTACCAGCGAAACGCCGGGAACTGACAACTCAGTGAATCGGCTTGACCTAGCCCGCTGGCTGGTCAACGGCGAGAACCCGCTGACAGCGAGAGTAACCGTCAATCGAGTTTGGGCTCGACTTTTCGGCACAGGCATTGTTGCCACCGAAGAGGACTTTGGATCAAGCGGTGAACCACCGTCGCACCCTGCATTACTTGATCACCTTGCTCTCCAATTTCAAAACAACTTCCAGTGGAGCCTGAAGCAACTCATTCGTTCGATCGTCTTGTCCAGCACGTACCGCCAGGACAGCAAGATTCGCCCTGACCTGCTTGAAGCCGAGGGTAACAACCGCCTTTTGGCTCGCGGCCCACGTTTTCGCATGCCTGCAGAGATGATTCGTGACAACGCACTGTTCGTCTCGGGACTTCTATCGCCACAAATGCATGGTGCTCCTGTTCACCCCCCGATTCCGGGTGGCGTCTGGAAACCATTTCAGGGCGGCGACAAATGGAAGACTCCGGAAATTGGTGATCCGAATCGCTACCGCAAATCGATTTACACGTACACCAAACGCAGCATTCCATTTCCCATGTTTGCTGCATTCGATGCACCGTCGCGTGAATTCTGCACCCCGCGTCGCTTGCGATCTAACACACCCCTGCAGGCATTAATGACGCTCAACGATGTGACCTTTGTCGAATGCAGCAAGGCGTTTGCCAAAAAACTGCTGAATGTGAGTGATCAACTCGAACCACAACTGCGTTACGGTTTTTCATCGGTCACTTCCCGCGAGCCAACCAAAACTGAAATGCTAGCCCTAGCTGATCTTTACCAGAAGTGCAGGCAGCAACAGACCAACGAACTCGATTCAATGACGGCCGTAGCAAGCGTGCTGTTGAATCTCGACGAAATCATGAGCAAGTAAAATGCAACGCGAAAACCTTGAACAACAAATCGCGAGACAGACAATCGAGTCTCGTACCAGACGCCATTTCCTTCAGAACTGCGCCACCGGACTGGGCAGCCTGTGGATGGCAAGCCAGGCTCTGGCTGCAGATCCAGCGAAAACGAATGCGGGCCAGCACAATCCATTGAGTCCTTCGCTGCCACCGCTTCCAGCCAAAGTTAAACGAGTGATCTATCTTCATATGGTAGGAGCTCCGAGCCAGTTGGAACTATTCGATTACAAACCCGAACTGAACGCTTTGGACGGCAAAGATTGCCCCGCGTCTTTCTTGGAAGGCAAACGTTTCGCCTTCATCAACGGCACACCCAAGATGTTAGGGCATCAGTACAAATTCCAGCAGCATGGTAAGTCAGGCATGTGGGTGTCCGAACAGATGCCCCACCTGTCGAAAACGGTTGACGACATTTGCTTTATCAAAACAATGCAAACAGAACAGTTCAACCATGGCCCAGCCCAATTGATGGTCCACACCGGAGCATCGCAGATGGGTTCACCTTCAATCGGATCGTGGGTGACATGGGGGCTGGGAAGTGAGAATAGTGATCTACCTGGATTCATCGTGTTACTTTCGGGCGGACGTTTGCCACGCGTTGGAAAAGCCCTCTGGAGTTCAGGGTTCCTGCCATCGGTTTACCAGGGTGTGCAGTGTCGATCCCAAGGTGATCCAGTGCTCAACGCATCCAACCCAGAGGGTGTGTCGCGACAACGCCGACGTCAGGTACTCGACACACTCGAACAACTCAATCGTGAATCCCACCAACAATTTGGCGATCCTGAAACTCTGACCCGAATCGCGCAATATGAAATGGCATTCCGGATGCAAACCGCCGCACCCGAGGCGATGGACCTGTCCAGCGAAACCGCCGATACACTGCAAGCCTATGGCGCCGAACCGGGTAAAGAATCGTTTGCCAACAACTGCCTGCTGGCTCGGCGACTGGTCGAAAAGGGAGTCAGGTTTGTCCAGCTTTTCGACTGGGGCTGGGATACGCATGGTTCCAATCAAGGTGAATCATTGAATCACGGCTTCAGAAACAAATCTGTCTCTTATACACATCTCCGAGCCCACGAGACCGAGGCTGAT
>CAJXTM010000227.1 GCA_913061385.1 uncultured Rhodopirellula sp.
TGCCTGCTTGCTGATGTCGGTCGACGGATGCCTGCTTGCTGATGTCGGTCGACGGATGCCTGCTTGCTGATGTCGGTCGACGGGCGCCGAATCAAAACGACGCATTACCGCACATCAAGAAACTTTATGGCTCGTTGCCGTTTCCGATTGTTGAAGCCAGTTGCCTTACGCGTTTGTTTTGGCGTACTGGCGAACGTCCAATTCCAAGGCAATCAATCTAGATTCCAGTTTTGATTGTGCCTCGTCGAGGTCACTCGCTGATTCTTCTGTAGACGCGCGAGTGAATACATAGAGTTTGATCTTGGGCTCAGTTCCGCTCGGTCGTACCGCGACATAGTTACCTTCTTCTTCGAGGTCCATGATGATCAGGTCACCAACAGGGCCTTTCAATTTCTGGGAGTCACCGGATAACAAATTGGTCTGTTTGGAATTGCCGTAGTCTCTGATTTGCTTGAGCGGAATTCCGGCAAGTTGTTGCGGTGGTGACTCGCGAAACGCCTTCATCAGACGTTTCATGGCAGCCATGCCTTCGCTGCCTTCCATGAACAGGTTGATCAGCATTTCGCGATGATATCCGTGCTTGCGATGCAGCTCACACAGGTAGTCATGCATTGAGACACCTTTTGCTTTCAGTTCTGCGGCCAATTCGCACATCAGCATGCACGCGACCGCACCATCTTTATCCCGGCAGTACTGGCCAATCAGGTACCCGTGCGATTCTTCGGTTCCGAACGCGAATTGGTCTGGGCCTTCACGGTCGATTACTTCTGCGATGTGCTTGAATCCAACCAGCAGATCACCAACGCATCGCACACCATAACTTTCTGCGATCCGCCGGGTTAACTCCGTCGTGACGAGGGTTTTGATGATGTAATTGTCGGCAGTGAGTGTGCCAGCTTCAGTCCGTTTACTCAGTACATATTGGGTGAGAATTGCGCCGATTTCATTTCCGTTGAATGTCCGCCACGCTCCGCTGGCGTCCAGTGTGATCGGGGCGGCGCAGCCAATGCGATCGCAGTCCGGGTCGGTGACAAGGATCAGGTCGGCATCGATTTCCCGACCGTGTTCGATCGGTTTGTCGAAGACTGCCTGATTTTCAGGATTGGATACGTGTCCAGGGACGTTCGGGAAATCACCACTCGGAGTGGCGTGTGGCTGGTAGACGTGTACGTCAGTGAATCCATCACGTTTTAGAAGAGGTACGACTGCAGCGGCACCGACGCCATGCAGAGGCGAGTAGAGAACCTTTGCATCGCGTGGCCCCGGAAAACCACAAGCCACTGCGGCATCGGTAAAGGTCGCGTCGATCTCATCAGTCACGACTTCCACTTTTCCTTCGGCAACCGCTTGGTCAAATGGTGTGACGCGGATCTCCTGACAGGTCATGACACGGTCGATGATCCCTTTATCGTGCGGTGGAAGCACTTGGGCTCCACTGGACCAGTAAACTTTCACGGCATTGTCGCTGGGGGGATTATGGCTGGCCGTGACCATGATTCCGCAATCGCATTGCTTTTCGCGAACTGCAAAAGACAGTTGCGGTGTCGCCCGGTAATCATCCAGCAGGTAGACCTTGAATCCGGCTGCAACCATGATCCCGGCGCACAATTCTGTGAAGTGGCGTGATTTGTGCCGTGTGTCGTAGGCGATCGCACAGGACAGCTCTTTCTTCCCGGCGTAATAATCAACCACGTAGTCAGCGAGTCCTTGGGCGCTCTCGCCGATGGTGCGGTCATTGATGGCATTCGATCCGATGGGATACATGCGTCCTCGTCGGCCACCAGTTCCGAAAGGAATGATGGTCCAGAATGCATCGTCCAGTGCTTGCCACTGTTGATTCTGAATATGGTCAACGACAGCCGCGCGGTATTCAGAGTATCTGTCCTCCGTTAGCCACACGGTAACGTTTTCGGCGGCTGTCTGGCTCAAGTTGCCTGCGGAAACGGCCGATTCGATTGCATCGAGAGACTCTTGAACTTGTTCCACGTTGCTCATTTTCACCAACAGAGAATGATTGAAAAGAAAAGACCGACACCACCTCGTCAAATCTGGTAATTAGAATTCTATTTGCAGATGATGGAAACTGGCAACGAGGGATACAAGGCTTGGGAAAATATGAGCGAATTGATCATTAGCGTTAGCGGTTTACGCGGGATCGTGGGAGAAACCCTGACTCCGGAGGTGGCAACCCGTTTTGTTGCTGCTTTCGCGTCAAAGTTGCCCTCGGGCCCGATCATTGTGGGGCGCGATGGACGCAATAGTGGACCGATGCTGTCACGTGCAATCACTGCCGCTCTGATGGCGAGCGGCCGCGATTGCATAGAAGCTGATGTTGCGGCAACCCCGACGATTGGCGTTCTAGTGAGGGAATTGCAAGCTGCTGGAGCTGTCCAGATTTCTGCCAGTCACAATCCGCCTCCTTATAATGGGATCAAGTTATTTGGCCCTGCCGGGCGAGTGCTCGATGCGGAAACCGGCAGTGCTATCCGCGATGCCTATTTTGCTCATGAGACTGATTGGGCCACATTCGATCAACTCGGCACCATCACGAATTCACTGGATCCACACCTGCCCCATTTGGACAAGGTTTTGGCAACGGTCGATGTTGCTGCGATTGCAATGGCAAAACACCGTGTTTTGCTAGACAGCAATCACGGGGCGGGCGGACTGCTGGGCAGGCGACTGTTAGAAAAGCTGGGTTGTGAAATTGTCTTGGTCGGAGAGACGCCCGACGGTCAATTTGCTCACGTGCCGGAGCCTACCGCAGAAAATTTGAAAGGGATTGCAGAGTTGGTCCGAACAGAGAAGTGTGCGGTGGGATTCTGTCAGGATCCGGATGCCGACCGGTTGGCATTGGTGGATGGAGCAGGACGCTATATCGGTGAAGAATTAACTCTTGCACTCTGTGTCCAGCGGGCGATGTCTCATCCCGACACACGTGGACCCATTGTGATCAATGGAGCCACTAGCGGAATGAGCGAGAGTTTAGCCGAGCAGGCCGGCGTTCAGTCCTTCCGAAGTGCAGTAGGCGAGGCAAATGTCGCCGACATGATGATTGCCCAGAATGCGACCTACGGAGGTGAGGGCAATGGTGGCCCCATCGATCCGCGAGTGGGCTATGTGCGGGACAGCTTTGTCGGAATGGCGCAGGTGCTGGATCTCATGACCAGCAGTGGCAATTCACTGGCGGAGCTTGCTGATGCTTTGCCAAAATTTCACATCGTTAAATCGGTGGCTCAGGTTACGGCTGATGAGTTGCCCGTGTTGTTGTCTCGTCTTGTTTCCGCGCATCCCGAGGCCGATGCAACCACCGGAGATGGCCTACGGTTGGCTTGGAGTGATAAATGGCTGTTGGTTCGTGGAAGCAACACCGAGCCGATCGTCAGGTTGATTGCAGAGGCTCAGACGCAGGCCGAAGCACAGGATCTTTGCGATCGAGCTGCAGCGTTGATTTGATTCACTGCCACCATTTGATGGACGCAGTGAATCAAGAAGCGTGATGACGTCGAAACCGTGTGCGGGGTGAGCTTAAACACCAGCCAGAAACTGGTTGAGGGAGCCATTTCCTTTACGGAGCCGTTTTCTCTACGGGGATCAGGCTTTTGGGCACACCTTTGAAAATAGCAACCTCGTCAATGCGGCCCTCGAAGTTCGATTGATGGTCGCTGCGGCCGCCGATGAAATAGGTGGCGATCTTGGGTGCTCCCGATGATTGAATCGCGACGTCAATTTCAGCGACCGGGTTTTGGTTCAGGTAGACCCGTAGTCGTTTGCCATCCTTGACCAGTAATAAGTGGTTCCATTTCCAGCGTGGGATTTCCGTTTTGCCCACGACGGGTTCAGAGAGTCCCTTCTGGAACATCAAGCGTCCGGGCACACCGTCCGTTCCACTGATTCCGATATGCTCACCGGCTTGGCTAATTGCGTGAGGGTAGTCATTGGACAGCAGCCATCCGGTCGTCGCCCGGGCATCATTTGGCATTCCATTCCAGAACTCCATGCTGATGCTGTAGGAATCGCTGAGTGACGCAAGGCGAGTCCGCGCGCGGCCGCCTGCAAAGTGTGCGCAACGATTCACTTCCTTACCGGTGGTGTACTTGTGCTGGGGCGTGGAAGGTCCGGGAAGATAGAAACAGACACCCGGATCGTAAACACCGTCATGTTGGTTACCAGACTGGTCGATCAGCGTGGGGCCCTCTGTCTCAGCAAAGCGGTAGTAGGCTAGGGGGTTAGCTGCGATCAGTTTCTCGGCCGCCGCGCCCGAGGTCTCGTGGGGTTGTCTTCGGGTTTGTTGGGTAACCGTTTCCAGAAGGTTCACTGCTGTCGCAACAATTCGCGGTTCGGCGGTCACCTCAAGCCCTGCTGATCTGGCTGCCCATGTGTTGTAGCCTCCCAATAAATGCTGTTCGGGGGGCGGAATGTAGCCATCTGCTCCGTTGGCAAGTTCTATCACCATGGTGTTGGGGAACGGGCTTTGAGCTTTCAGTTTCAGACCGGTGAGGGCATAGGTTTCGTTAGGAGTCGAAGCGATCGCAATCTCACCGATGCGTATCGCCTGGACAACAATTTCAGTCGATTGCATTTGATCAAGCAGAACTTGTTCTCGCGCGTAAACTTCTAATCGATCCTTAGGGGCGTCAGAGTCCATTGCATCAACAATTCGTTGGGACCAGTCCAGCATTTGCCGATTGGGGACACGGTACTTCATTGGGATCCGTGACTCCGCCATCGCGATTGTGGCGTTGTCCTCAAATTCAACTGATTCAAAGACTTGTTTGGCGACTTCCAGCAGGCCCTGGGTGTAGCCTTCGATTGTCGGGTTTTCACCACTCTTCCATGTCATGTAATCGCGCCGCCAAACGTCTCCGCTGCAGCCATGGGACATGATCCCAACCATTTCCGAATTGGGGTGCTGCTGTTTGGCGTATTGTTGCAGGCCATCACAAAAAAGGCCAAAGTAGTCAGCGCTGATTGCCTTGTCGCTGAAGTAGTGCATGGAAAAGTTTGCGAGTGCGGCAATGGGGGTTCCATCCGTTGCTTGGAAAACAATCATGGACAGATCGGGGTCTTCAGGGCCAGACTGCCCGGTGACGTCGTCTGGGTTGGTTGCTGCATGCATATTGGCACGCACAGTCGGGTTTCCAAACGGGTCTTCCGCCAAGCGATCGGGGCGACGGACCCAACGCCGTAAAGCGGTAAACTGCTCTGCTTGGGCCACGCCCCAGCCCACTCTCGCGGGTTGTAGCTTTTTCTCGGCCTGGACGAGAGCTTCGACTAGGCGTTGACGCAGGAAGGGGACGTACGCTGGGTCAGGCTCGGTACCCAGGCAGCCAAATGACGATGGCGCAGTGTGCGTGTGAGTTGCCGAAATCAGGATCCGATCCGCGGTGAGTTTTGTTTTCTTGGCGGCGAGGTTCTTGGCTTCATCCAGGAGGAACTTGGGAAGCATGCAGCTGTCCACCACCACGATCCCGAGACGCTCGTTCCCATCGTCCACGACCACGGCACGGGCGTTGACATGTGTTTTGATCTCGTCGGCTGAACGCGACAGCATTCCACCATTGACAAGAACCGGCAATTGCCGGGGAGTAATGTCAACGATTGCGGCGCCCACCTGCAGTTCTGCCCGAGCGGACGGTATCAAGATGAGAGTGCAAGTGATCCAACAGATGACAAGCTCTATGGTTTTCATCGACGGTTTACTCCGTGTTTGTGACGGATAGTCATGCCATCATGTGAAAGAGATTTTCTAACAATGAGGGCAGCTAAGGCGGGCGTATTCGAGGCTGGGGAGCATTCGCTCCGTCCCTAATCTAACGGATTCAAACACCTGCCTGAGCCTGCGGCATTAGATTCGGTGGGCCACTGGGGGCAGTCAGGGTTTTGGCAGCGTGGCCGTATTGTGCCAATATTTCACCTGGCGCCCAATCGACCTTCAAACCTATTGCGCCTACAATCCGCCAAACCAACTCACCGTCTCTTTTCTGAAGCCATCCACAGTCTAGGCCCGTATGTCCAGCCGTCGCCGAGCCCGCGAAATCGTACTCCAACTTCTGTACGAAGCGGACGTAAATGACAGCCGAGACCCGGTGGAAGCAAAGAAGTTCATTCGCTCCCGAATGCAGGGCAGGACGGCATTGACCGAGTTTGCCAGCGATTTGCTGCAAGGGACTCTTGAGCATCGCGAGCAAGTCGATCAGCGTTTGAAACGTTTGGCGACCCGATGGGCCCTGTCACGAATGCCCGTCGTGGATCGCAATATTTTGCGACTAGGCGGATACGAAATTATGTTCGGGGAAACACCTGATCGGGTTGCCGTCAACGAAGCGATCTTGTTGGCAAAGCGGTACGGAGACAAAAATAGTCCACGCTTTGTCAATGGTGTGCTCGACCGATTGATGAATACACCAGCGGAGGATTTTGACGACGCCGAAGCAGATCAAGCGTCCGAGAACGTGGGTGATGTACCTGGCAGCGAAGATTCAATCGAACCTGCTGACAACGGTGCTGACAACGGTGCTGACAACGGTGCTGACAACGGTGCTGAC
>CAJXTM010000228.1 GCA_913061385.1 uncultured Rhodopirellula sp.
CGAGATCAGCCTCGGTCTCGTGGGCTCGGAGATGTGTATAAGAGACAGTTATTCCCCGGTGTAAACTGAGCGTTTATCGAGCTTTACCCCACATCCTCAAAAACCAGAGTGAATTTCGGATTCTAGCGATTTGAGCAGCATTTTCGCCACTTTTCGAGTTCCGTCATTCAGTTGGAAAGCGTGTTGATTGAGCAGATCACTCCAAAACAGTCTTGACCTGCCCCCGTCGCCGTATTAATTGTGGAATAAGAGGGATGGCGAGTGATGAACGAACGCCGGCATGGAGGCTTACCTTAGGAGGCTGAACATGAAGCCCGACAAGACCTCAGACGATTCGCCCAACCGTTCCACCATCGAACGGTTCTTTAGCGGTCTAAGCGAATACATCTTCCAGTCAAAACTGGGTGTGGTAGATGTCCAGCTGATCGACTACATCAGCGATATGATGCTCCGCTTCGTGAGAATTGACTCAATCAATCGAGTCCGGCGGTCCAATGGACGCCCCGCAACCGAACTCTTTCAGATGTTGAACGAGGCCGAAAAACGAATCGGGCTCGCAAAACGCGATGTTCACCGGCACATCGGTGATGTCACATTATTCTGGTCCGGTATGTATCCGGAGCGACTGAGGCGACTCAAACCAGAGCGATCGCCCGATGGCTTCCTGGACTACTGCAAACAAGGCAAAAGAGCGTACGCGATCGCTGCCGAGATTGAAGGAGATGAGCACCGCCCCTCCAGCGATCTACTTCATCAACTCAGCAGTGAGTTTGAAATGTGCGCCTATGGACTTCGCGAAGTACGGCGTGAATGGGAACGTGGGCCGTCAGATGGTGGGCCGCTACTAATTTCCTAATCGGTTGATGGAAAAAAAGGTTTTGATTCGGTGTCTTCCCTTGAATCGATGCTGGCTCGAAAACGTCTGATTTATCAGTTTCTTGCGAATGGTGATAACCGGTACCACCTCAATTGCTCGGATGTATCGCAGCAAGTAACGTTTCTTTACCCGCCGCACTAGCGCTCCAAAATATTTTGCGGTGATGGCGCAAACGCTCGCAAACGTTACCCTGCAGACATTCATTGGTCAGCTGTGCGAAAAGGATACACAACATAATGTCAGTCAGTCAGGAATGTTTCGACTCGGTATGTGCAAGAGCCCGCGAGGCCATGCTCCTGCACTCCACAGCTGACACCCTTGAATGGGATGAGCGAACAGGCATGCCAGTCGCTGCGGGAGAATATCGTGCCCAACAGATCTCAACTTTGCGGGCCCTAGTACATGAGCGACGCACAGCTCCTGAGTACGGTGAAGAGCTGCAGCAATTGTTTCAGGAATGCGAAGATGAAGAACCTCACGGCACTCTTGCAACAACCGTGCAGCAATTGCACCGGGACTGGCAACGTGATTGCAAATTACCAACCACCTTGGTCGAACGCATATCTAAAGCAACGGTACGCGGTCAGCAAACATGGGATGCTGCCCGCCTGGCCGATGATTTCTCTATCTTTGAAGAGACACTCGATAATGTCATTGATCTAAAACGTGAAGCCGGACAACGACTCAGTGAAGGCACAGACCGAAGCGTCTATGAAGCATTGCTGGACGAGTACGAACCAGGTGCCCGAGTCGAAGATATCCAGCAAGTGTTTGATGATCTTAGGACGCCACTGGTTCAACTGATAGCTGCGATCAAGGACTCACCCCAGCAGCCAAACACAAGTATTCTTGAGCGCACCTACTGCATCGATGACCAACGAGACTTCAGCCACTACGTTGCTGAGCAGATCGGATTTGATTTTGATCGCGGTCGTTTGGATGAAACATCACATCCATTTTGCACTACCCTCGGTCCCCACGACTGCCGCATCCTAACTCGATACGATCCTCACTGGCTGCCCGCAGGGCTATTTGGAACAATGCACGAAGCGGGCCACGGAATGTACGAACAAGGTCTACGGCCAGATTGGTTTGGGTTGCCTCCAGGCTCTTACGCATCACTCGGGGTCCATGAATCCCAATCAAGGTTGTGGGAGAATCAGGTTGGTCGTAGCCGCCCATTTTGGGAATGGCTGTATCCGCAAACCACGGAGGCATTCCAATCACAACTGGACGGTGTGTCGCTGGATACTTTTTACTTTGCCATCAATACAGTACGTCCCAGCTTGATTCGAGTTGAAGCCGACGAAGCTACTTACAATCTACATATCATCATTCGCTTTGATCTGGAACGGCAGCTGATTGATGGCTCCTTGAAGGTCAAGGACTTGCCCGAAGCCTGGAACGCTCGCTACCAGAGTGATTTGGGGATCTGCCCTCCATCGGACGCCGACGGGGTATTGCAGGACGTTCACTGGAGCGCAGGTTTGATCGGTTACTTTCCCACCTACACACTCGGGAATGCTGCGGCGGCACAACTTTTCGACACAGCCAGCGAACAAATCGGCGACCTCGATGAATTATTTGCTCGAGGTGAATTCCGTCTCCTGCTGGATTGGTTGCGTGAACGCATTCACTTTGACGGTCGCTGCTACAGCAGTTCTGAATTAATCGAAAGAGCAACCGGATCACCACTCAGTGCCACTCATTTGGTTCAATACCTGAAGTCGAAACTGGAACCCCTGTATGGGATCATTGAAAGTTGACATGCGGGGCACATAAACCAGTATCAACCTGATTTCTTCCAGTCGTTCCGCTACACTTTCGTATTCCTTCACTGCTTCTCAAAGGCCACCATGATTATCTCGACTTGCCCAAGGTGCCAAGAAGGGTTTCGCGTTCCTCTTGGGAGGATGCCTGAGGATGCTTATGCGATGTGTCCTTGGTGCCATGAAACCTTTCCATTAGCGGAAGTGCTTGCTCGCCTTCCGCCACAATTACAAATCCTGACGGCGGATGGCGAGCCCATTACTGTCATGGAACCTGTCGCCAGTCATGCAGCCGCCGAGGTTCAATCACTCACCGGTGTTGCCATTGGGGCCATGGATAACCTGCAAGGCAATGATGACTTAGCCGATGGCCAGCAATGGGATCCCAACGCATTGAACTTTGGTGCCCAGAGTGGACAAACCGAAGGAGCTTGGAACGCACCTGCATCGGCGCAGGCCGCACCAATGAGCGTATCACCACGCCCAAACCGCAGAAAGAAAGGTGGATCGGGAATTCGATCCATGATTCAAGTGGTTGTTGGAGGACTACTTTCAGTACCAATCGCACTTGTCATTCTATTGATAGTTGGTCGTCCACTTGACCTCGGCTTCTGGCCATTCGATGGACAAACAAGAACGCTGCAAGAACTCATGCCGTTTTCTGACGACACAAACACAAATGGGGAAACAGCGTTTTCACCCTTCGAGGGGCAGGAACTCGATACAACCATTTTCGAAGAAACAGTGCAAGGAACCGAAGACCCCAGAAAATCTGCGCTCGACCAAATATTTGCTCCTGACTCCTCCGAGGACCCTGACACCTTCGAGGACCCTGACACATTTGAGGACCCTGATGACCAAAGCAGTCTCGATCAAACCACACCGGCGATTCTGGACGAAAACTCGGCGGCCATGCTAACAGAAACGTCACCTGAATCGTTGCAGCCGAAACAAAGTGGGATTCCGCCTGAACTGCCGAGTACAATAGCGAACCCGAGTGTCAGTTCCACGCCACTGAAACTGCCTGAATCTGCAGATACAGAAACCATCAACGAGAGCACTGGAACAGCAACCACGGTCATCACCGCAAGCCAGACAAAGCCATCTGTGCCATCAAGTGATTCCAACCCAGAATCGAAACCTAACGAATCAGTTCCTACACAGGTCATGTTGGAAGTCGCTGCAGCGATTCAAGCAGTCAAAAAACTCAATGAGTCTGACCAAGAATCCGATACTGATGGCTTGGCAGAAGCCTATGAAAGAATCGCAGAAGCTTCCGCTTCTGCACAGAAATATCCCAACGCACTGACGTCATTGGCAAACGCTATCAGCCAGTCCAATGCATTAAGTCAGATCCAAGAAGCGGCAGTGACTTGGTTGGATTACCCTCAGCGGTCGACACAGGGGATCGTACTGATTGGAAAACCCGGCTCTACAGCCAAGAGCCAAATCCTCACCCTCGATTCCGGTCGCATTCTGACACTAACGGGGAAAATGAGTTTACCATTGGCTGAGACAGTATTGATATTGGGACAGATCACGCCGGCGGAAGACGTCATTGAAATCAGCTTTACCGCACCGATCCCCTGAATCAATCAATTCTTTTCATCGATTCCCTGTGAAATCGGTTCTCTGGCAATTTTGCCAGACGGGATCAAGCCGCAATATCACCAGCGGGTCGACTTCTGCTTCATAACACATCCTGTGATCGAGCGAGTGAAACGCTGTCGTCATCGAGCACCATCAACAAAGATCACGGCCTCCCTGTTGTTGGCCTTCTACACTGCTTGGTAACAGGCTATTTCACTCGCTTCCGTGCTGCAACGTGATCGTTGTCCATGAAGATCTACTACACCGATCATTTTGACCTGCCGCTGCCAGCTGGCCACCGCTTTCCAATGGATAAATACCAGCGACTTCGACAGCACGTTGTGCGAAGTGAACATCACTTGCTGGATACACTGATCGTGCCCCCCGCAGCGACTGACCAACAACTGCTATCCTGCCATACTGAGCGTTATGTCAAGGCTGTATGCGAGGGAAGCCTCAGCCCCAGCGAGATACGGCGAATTGGATTTCCGTGGTCAGCACAGATGGTAGAGCGGTCGCGCCGCAGCACCGGCGCAACCCTTGCCGCAAGTCGCGCCGCAATCAATGATGGTATTTCTGTGAATCTGGCGGGCGGCACACACCATGCCATGCGTGATGCGGGGGAAGGCTACTGTGTCTTCAATGATGCGGCAGTCACCATTCGGACCTTGCAACAAGAGAAGGTGATTCAGCGTGCGTGTGTGATTGACCTTGATGTACATCAGGGAAATGGCACTGCGGAAATCCTTGCTGATGATGACGCAGTGTTCACGTTGTCACTTCATGGTGTCAAAAACTTTCCCATCAGAAAGTCACCGAGCGACCTCGATGTAAATCTTGATGACGGAACGACGGACGAACAGTACATCGCTGCCCTGTGTGAGGCACTGCAGCAACTCGATAACGGAGACCCATTTGACCTCGCAATCTATCTGGCTGGCGCTGACCCATACGACGGCGACCGCCTTGGCCGTCTGAGCATGTCCAAAGAGGGACTGGCAGAACGGGATCGAACCGTCATGCAATGGTGCCTCGATCGCAACCTGCCATTGGCAATCGCCATGGCCGGCGGATATGCACCTGATGTGAACGATATCGTAGAGATTCACGGGATGACTGTACAACTCGCCAGCATGCACTCAAAAACCATGGCACCGTAGCGCTCGTTTTCAAAAGCATTTTGCAACTCGGACCTGCTGATTTAACCCGACAGTCTTTACAAAAAGAAGTAAATTGCTGCTGGATGAATAGCCTCGCTAAACCAGACGCCTTATGCTGGTCACGGGCAGAAAACCTGAGCAAGCGATCTCAGTCGCACATGCGTTTCGTTGGTTGACCACTTTCTTTTTATTTGCTGTAAGCACCACTCCTCGAGAGACAAGCTTTGCTATTTACAAAACTACTGCTCGTCGCCACCTCGCTTTGCATTGGATTCCAAGCAAACGTGCTTGATGCAAAAGAAACAAAAATTGTAATGATCGCAGGAAAGCCCTCGCATCCACCAAGGATGCACGAGTTTAATGCTGGTGTTCAATTGATGACCCAGTGCTTGAAAGACACGCCCAACCTTGATGTTCAGTTCGTTCTCAATGGCTGGCCCAAAGACGAGTCCATCTTTGATGGCGCCAGTGCTATCATTTTTTTCATGGATGGCGGTCGACGGCATGAAGTGGTTGCAGAAAACGGTAGGCGGCTGAAAATTGTTGACGAATGGTCATCCAAAGGCATTGGACTGGGATTCATGCACTTTGGTGTTGAGGTCGTCGCTGACCAAGCGGGTAGCGAATTCAAACGCTGGATTGGCGGGCACTATGAGCACATGCATTCCTGCAATCCAATCTGGGAACCGAATTTCACTGTCTTCCCAGACCATCCGATCAGCCGCGGTGTAAAACCATTTCAAGCCAAAGATGAGTGGTACTTCAACATGCGTTTCGTTGGCGACATGTCGGGAGAAAAAGAGGTCGAGATTGAGGGGCTCAAGTTTGTGCCTATCCTGACGGCAGTGCCATCGAAGGAAGTTCGAGATGGACCGTACGTCCATCCGAAAGGCCCTTACCCCCACATCCAGGCGTCCAAGGGAAGAGCCGAAGCAATGATGTGGACCGTGGAGCGACCTGACGGTGGTCGTGGCTTTGGATTCACCGGCGGGCATTTCCATGATAACTGGGCAAATGAGAATTATCGCCGAGTCGTTCTTAATGCAATCCTCTGGGTCGCCAAAGTCGATGTTCCACAGGATGGTGTACAGTCTGTCTCTTATACACATCTCCGAGCCCACGAGACCGAGGCTGAT
>CAJXTM010000229.1 GCA_913061385.1 uncultured Rhodopirellula sp.
CGAGATCAGCCTCGGTCTCGTGGGCTCGGAGATGTGTATAAGAGACAGCTTTATCCGCACACGCAGGACACCATCATTCAACGACTGATGGAAACCTACAAAGACGATGCTGTCAAAAAGTGGCCTGCCTTCGTTCCCCCCCCGGCACCGACTGGACTGGCTGCGGCCGCCACCATCACGATGTGGGAAATGGACAAGCCACTGCAAGGTTCATTTCATGACCTTGAAATCGGCCCGGATGGAAAAGTTTATGCTGTCAACATCAGCAAACATCGCATGGTAGTCCTCGACCCCGAGACCGGAACACAGACAGCCTACCAATACCCGCGCGGTACCTATGGACCACATTCCATTGAAACAGCAAACGACGGTGGGCTGTGGACCACCATGTGTGCCACCGGCCAAATGGTACGATTTGATATCGAAACCAAACAGTTTGAAACCTACAGCAGCGGCGAAGCGCCCAAGCGACGGGGAAATTACCCTCACACTCTAAGAATCAATCCCAATGATCCCGAGGGTCTGGTCTGGTATACCGACGCAGGTTCCAACTCCTGTTTTTCCATTCATCCTGAAACCCACGTTGTCAAAGAGTACAAGCTGCTCAGTGCTGGACAAGCCGTTGCGGCGGGTCGTGGAGAATCACGGGGGATCACACCCTATGGTCTCGATTTCTCGCCGGTTGATGGCATGATCTGGTACTCCAAACTCAATGGAAACCGCATCGGCCGGATTGATCCCAATGTCGACGATGGGAACATCAAAGAATGGAACCCGCCTTTCCGTGGGCCGCGCCGTCTGCACGTGGCTCCCGACGGAATGGTCTGGGTGCCCGGCTTCGGCTCTGGCGTCTTTGGAAAATTCAATCCAACAACAGAACAATGGACGGTCTATGAACTACCGGACGCTGAAAACCAGATTCCATATGCACTGAATGTTGATCCAAAAGGAATTGTCTGGATTTGTGGCACCCACAATGACACGATCAATCGCTTTGATCCAAAGACCGAGGCGTTCACAGAAATCCGGTTGCCAACAAGAGTGTCCTACACTCGTGAAATTGAATTTGATGACGAAGGAAATGTCTGGACCAGCACTTCCGGGCCCGCTCGTCACATGGAACGCGGCGTTGGTGCAGTCATCCGTATTGCTCTGCCGGACGTTGTGCCCGACGAAGGCAGCATTCAACTGGTCGGCAAGACGTTTGATGGAACTCACGAGATTGGCAACCTTGCCACGGCGCCGAAGGTACAACGCAACAAAAATGCGGCTCTGTTTGCAAAAATCGACAAAACCGAGATGCCAGAAGCTTACAAAACACAACCACACCAGAAGTATGTCGACCATCGTATGGCCAGTATGCCAGCGGGATCACGCGATCGAGTTGGAACGCTGTGGAATGAATTTCGCCGTGAAAACCCTGAACGCAGTCGCGACGGTGCCATGTTCGTTCGCATTCTGGAATATGTTGCCAAGCAACAGCCAGGCTCGATGCCAGCAAGAAGATTCATTCAAAAATGGCAACACCACAACTTCGGTTCAGCAGCGGATCGACTTGTCAATCGCTCGATGGAAAATGGCCAGCGGGTCTACGAACAGGCTGCCTGCAATCGTTGCCACACCATTAATGGAAAAGGCGCGAAGTACGGCCCTGATCTGACGGACATTGCCAAGCGTTTCAAAGGGTCCAAATTACTGCAGCAATGCGTCAAACCATCAGCCGAAATTCACAAGGAATATCAAACCCAACAAATTCTTGTCGATGATGGACGTCTACTGACTGGCTTGGTGGTCGAGGAAACCGACGACCAAATCCGACTCGTTCCCAATCTGCTCAAACCAGACAAGTTCGTGACGATCAGCAAAGATGCCATCGAACAGCGTCGTGCCGCAGAGGTATCAAGCATGCCCGCAGGACTGCTCGATACTTTCACCGTCGAAGACATACTTGATCTGACAGCGTTCCTGCAATCACGTGGTGGTCTCAAGAAATGAACACAATCACTGGAACCAACTGCTATCAGTTCGTGATTGCCATTTTGAGCATCAGCTTATTTGGCCTGATGCCCGCTCCACTGCAAGCAGACTGGCCGCAGTTTCGCGGCAACAACTCTGACGGTATCGGCACTGGAGCACCGCCCATTGAGTTCGGTCCCGGCAAGAATGAACTGTGGAAGACGCCACTGTCTTCAGGACACAGTTCACCCTGCATTTCGGGCAATCGAATTTTTGTTACCACCTACAATAAGGACACGCCAGCAGTCGCAGTGGTCTGCATGGATCGGATCACAGGAAAAATCCTGTGGGAAAAAATTATCGCCGTTGAAAGATTGGAAAAGGGTCACCCATCATTCAACCCCGCCAGTAGTTCACCCTGCTGTGATGATCAATGCGTGGTCGCCTACTTTGGTTCCTATGGGCTTGTTTGCCTTGATCTCAATGGAAATCAGTTGTGGGAAAAACAACTGCCGCTGACCAAATCCTTTTCTGGCAATGCCACATCGCCAATGATTGTCGGTGACAACTTGATTCTGTACCGGGGTAATTATGTCGATCACTATCTGGTGTGTTTTGACAAAACCACAGGAGAACAACGTTGGCATGTACCACAGAAAGAGAAGTTCACCGGTGAAATGGCCTGCACTGCCTGTCCTGTGGTGGCGGGCGATAAACTGATCTGTCACACCGCGAGATCCGTTCAGGCTTTCGACATCAAGACAGGACAAACAGTATGGACAGCAAAATGTGCAACCACTGCAACAAGCACCCCTGTATTGGCAGGCGATGAAGTCGTTGTTGCTGCATGGAATAAACTCGGTGAACCTGATCTAAGACCACCATTTCCAACGTTTGATGAGCTATTGACCCAACATGATGAAAATGACAATCAGTTGATCGAACGAAACGAGTTCCCCAAACTCTGGATCTTCCATCGCCCGGAAGGTATCGAAGCCGCCATGAATGGTGCGCCCGTGTCCTGGAAACATGCCAACAAGAACAGGGATGCAGAAATCACCCGAGAAGAATGGCAGAAGGCGGTGGATGAGTTGGAACGATTTCGGGCCGGTTATGAAACGCATGGATTGCTTGCCATCCCAATCAACAGCAAAGGTTTTGTAGCCGCTGAGGATGTCCGAACACTGGCCACCGATGGCATCCCGGAGGTTCCCAGTCCTGTCTTTGATGGGACCTATGTCTATCTGGTCAAAAATGGCGGCCTGCTGACCTGCATCAATCTGGCAGAAGGTGAGCGAGTTTACCGAACTCGAACTCGTGGCAAGGGAACACACTACGCCTCACCGCTGATAGCCAATGGCAACCTCTACACCTTTGCCGGCGACGGGCAAATCAGCGTGATCGAACTGGGCCCCTCACACCGAATTCTTGCCCAGAATGAAATGCCCGATGGTGTCTATGCCACGCCTGCAATTGCGGACGGCATCATCTATGTACGCACCCACTCCGCACTCTATGCCTTTCAGGACGCAAGAGACTGATGTTTTCCGGAAGTCGCATCAAAAACTTACCGCAACTGCCATGGAAACATGGCAACGATTGTGTTGCGCAAGTCGCCCGTCCTTGTCAACGGTTCGCCATCATTTCGATACTTGCACTGCTATTTTCACTGCTTCCAAACAGGCTAACCGTTGCCAAGCTACCCACAGGACTTGATACCTTTCTCAGGGAATCATGTGTCGACTGTCATGACACCAACACCGAGACAAATCTTGATTTGAGTTCGCTCGATTTCAAACTCGAACAGCCAGATAATTTCCGCCAATGGGTCCATGTCTTTGATCGTGTACAACGGCGTGAAATGCCACCGGCATCGGAACCAGCTCCAGAGGAACAGAATCGACTCGATGCACTGTCCCGTCTGAAAGCAGAACTGGCAAAATTCAATCGTCAGACACAACAGGCCAAGGGCCGGGTGCCGTCGAGGCGACTGTCACGCCAGGAATATGAGCACACACTGCATGATCTGCTTGGTGTTGGCGGAGATCTGGCAAAGCAACTTCCGCCTGAAAATGAATCCGGGGCGTTCGATGTCGTTGCTGCAACGCAGGAAATGTCCAGCGTGCATATCAAAGGTCTTTTGAGGGCCGCCGATCTGGCCTTGGATGAAGCGATCCAATTGGGCAGACGACCACCCATGCAGGAAAAAGAAGTCGACTATCTGCATTCAAAGTACATTCAAATGTGGGTGGACCGGCCGATTCGCCGGGGTGGCGGGACCATCTTCAAAACAGATCAAGATGTGATCACGTTCCGTGGCGAAAATTATGTCTTTCGTACAGACACCAATGGTTTTCGGCCGCCCGTCGCGGGACGCTATCGCATCAACGTCAAAGCCGCAACCTATCAGCCGCGATCATCCATCACTCTCAGTTTGAAACGGCAAAACGACAAACAGGGCGAAAGTGAATTGTTTGCCGCGTGGGATCTGGAAGGCGATGCTTATCGTGATGTGACCACGGTCACCTACCTTCGTCCTGATGACTATTTCTATGTCAGTGTCGACGAAATGGATCCGGCCCCCAACGGCAGCATCATCTATAACGCAAAGAGTGCTGACACCTATGCCGGAGAAGGTGTAAGAATTCGCCGTGTCACAGTGCAGGGCCCACTCGAAACGACATGGCCACCCCAACGTACCCGGAAACTTTTCCCCGGTATCGAGTGGAAACAGGTCAGGCAAAACGGACTTGGTCGATCTTACCAACCCGTACTCACAGAATCGCCTGTCTCACACCTTCGAGCGATTATCGAAAAATTTGCCTCTAGAGCTTTCCGCCGGAAATTGAGTGAGCAGGAAATTGACAACTGGGTCGGGCTGGCCATGCCCAGCCTGAAGGCCAAGCGTGACTTCATCGAATCCGTGCGGATTCCCCTACGTTCCATCCTTGTATCACCCGAACTGATCTTCCAGGCAGGCAAACCAGGGCCATTGAGTGATCCAGCACTGGCCACACGCTTGTCCTACTTTCTGTGGCGCAGTCGACCTGACGATGAATTGAACAGACTTGCTGACGAAGGTCGATTATCTGATCCAGACATCCTTCACGCTCAAGTCGAGCGGATGTTGAACGACCCCAAAAATGATCGATTTGTGAACGAGTTTCTCGATCAGTGGTTGAACCTCGATCAGATTGATGCAACCACTCCTGACAGCTATCTGTACCCGGAATACGATGACGTGCTCCGCCGCGCGATGCTGGCAGAAACGCAACACTTTTTTGGTCATTTGATTGACAGGGATCTACCAATAGCAAACCTGATCGACTCGGAATTCACCTTTCTGAATCGCAAACTGGCCGAACATTACGGAATCACGGGCGTCAAAGGTGAAACCATGCGGAAAGTGCAACTTGATGCCGGAAGCATCCGAGGTGGCATTCTTACCCATGCTTCGATCGCCAAAGTAACGGCCAATGGAACGGTTACCACTCCTGTCAAACGGGGAAACTTTGTATTAACAAACCTGTTGGGGCTTCCACCCAATCCGCCACCACCTGGTATTGGATCGATCGAACCCGATACACGCGGAGCCACGACCATTCGTGAAACGCTGGAAAAGCATCAGCAGATCGAGGCTTGTGCTGTTTGCCACCGTCAGATTGACCCGCCGGGATTCGCGATGGAATGTTTTGATCCTGTTGGCAATTTTCGCAATCGCTATCGCAACAGCAAGGGAGTCAAGCGAACGTCGCCCCCGGGTTTGCGACTTGCACACCGCGATTACAATCTTGGCCACGCTGTCGACATGTCTGGCGTGACGAGTGATGGATTCCCGTTCAACGGGATGCGCGATTACAAGACCTATCTGCAAAAATCCAACAATCAAGTGGCCCGAAACCTGCTTGCCAAAATACTCACCTTTTCGACCGGTGGAGAGATCGAGTTTCAGGACCGTGAGGAACTTGAGCGAATACTTCGTGCAACTCAAACTGAGGGTTATCCTTTGCGAAGCCTGATCCACCACACTGTCGACAGTCCGCTTTTCAGGAATCGCTGATGTCCAGACTCATTTCGCGACGAACTGCGCTCAAAGCAAGCGGGCTCTCCATTGCCTTGCCATTTCTTGAGTCCATGACGTCGGCAAACGCCACCGGGCCAGTCGAACCGCCCCAACGAATGCTGCTGATCTGCAATGCGCTGGGCCTGCATTCGCCATCCCTGTTTCCAACCACCACGGGCAACGAGTACGAAAGCACTGAGTATTTGAACCTGCTTGCTGAGCACCGAAAAGACTTCACGCTTTTTTCCGGGCTGTCTCATCCTGACCAGAATGGCAAAGAGCCACACGACACGGAAATGACGTGGCTGTCAGCAGCACGCAACCCGGGGTTGGGAGGGTTTAAAAACTCAATTTCAGTTGACCAGTATGCTGCGACCAAACTGGGTCATGTCACACGTTTTCCATCCCTTTCACTCAGCACGAACTCAACCGAGAGTCAGTCTTACACCAGCAATGGAGTGATGCTGTCTCTTATACACATCTCCGAGCCCACGAGACCGAGGCTGA
>CAJXTM010000230.1 GCA_913061385.1 uncultured Rhodopirellula sp.
TCGGCAGCGTCAGATGTGTATAAGAGACAGTCCACAGACCCCACAGCTCTACTCGATTCACTTCTCCATGGGCGCTGCTTTCTCACCATGTCGTATCTCAAAGTTCCCTGCCCTGGCTGTGACAAGTCCCTCAAGGTCCCCGAAAACCTCGCAGGCAAGAGTCGAGCATGTCCCTATTGTCGTGCCACCGTTCGAATTCCTGACTCACCACCGGCAGAACAAGAACCAAGTTTTCCGAACATTCAAATTAGCGATAACCCCACAAAAACCAAAAAGGCCCCCCCAGCGAGCAAGAAACTCGACAAGGCGAGCGGTAAGGGCCGCCCGAATTTACCCACTGCCAACGCCAAACAGCCTGTCACTCGCAAACGACCTCAAAAAAGCTGGTTCAGTTCTAACAGCGACTCCGCCAGCAGTGACGTGAGCCTGTTACTGAGCGGATTGATGGGTGCAGGGATGACCCTTGCTTGGTACGGAATCACCTACCCAATCCGCTCCAATAATTTTGGAGCGTTATTTTGGGAACGTGGGCCAGTTCCTTTCCCAACTACATTCTTGATGTTTTGGGCGATATCCATCCTGATTTTGAAGTGGCTGCGACTCAAGCAGCAAAAAGAGACAATGCTTCTCGATGTTTTGCCGACAGAAATCTCAGATCAAATCACTGTCGATTCTATTGATGACTTCATCACACACATAAACGATTTACCCGGTGAAAGTAGCGACAGTTTCCTGATCAACCGCGTGGTAAGAGGTCTGGAGCACTTCCGTGTCCGCAAAAGCGCCGCGGAAACGGTCACCATGATGGAGTCACAATCCGCGATCGATGCCAACAATGTCGCCGGCAGCTATACCATCCTCAAGGTATTTATTTGGTCGCTTCCCATCCTCGGTTTCATTGGAACGGTGATGGGGGTTAGCACCGCGGTCGCCAGTCTTGCCAACAGCCTCAGCGGCGGAGGCAGCATGGAAGCAATGAAGTCAGCATTACAGGACGTATTCGGCGGCCTTGGAACAGCGTTTGATACAACTCTGTTGGCGCTGATTATGAGCATGTTAGTCAAGATCCCGGCTTCAGCTCTACAAAAGAGCGAAGAAGACCTGATCACAAGTGTTGACGAATACTGCAACGAAAACCTACTGAGACGACTCAATGACGGCCGAGACGGCGGCGCTGAACGAGGCGTCTCGGGCGATGAAGATACCGCAATCTTTCGTGAAGCGGTCGAACAAGCGCTCGGCACGCAACACGCAGAACTGGAGCGTTGGTTGCAAAAGCTTGATGCGATTGGCGGGCGACTAACCGAACAGGTGTCTATTGGCTGGGACAATGTCAACAATCGCATTGAACAACAACAACAAAAGCACGTCGCAACTCTCCACAAGCAGCAACTGGATCAACAGGGTCGACTGCAGGCGCAACTCGATCAAATGGCGAATGCAGCCGACAAAATTCAAACGTCATTGATCGACCTGGCGGCACAAACCGAAGCCATCCAATCCCAAGTCAACGACACCTACACCAAAACAGGTGAAAGTCTCGAAAACCACCTAACCGGCGTGGAGTCTGGCCTGAGCAGCCTCAGCAACGTCCTGACACAACTGGGGCAACAGCAGGTCGTCATCCAGCAGATCCAACAGGAGCCCACCAAGACAGGTTGGTTCGGCGGTTCAAAGCGACGTGACCACGGGAATAGGAGACGCTAAAGGTGCCCAGAAGACCCCGCACAAACGACGACGAAATCTCTCTTTTCCCGTTCCTCAGCATCATTGCCTGTGTAATCGGTGTGCTAACGATGATGATTGCTACGCTGGCGTTGGCACAGACCGATACACCAGACATCGCACAGATCGAGAGCTACGAGCAGGATCAAAAGTCCCTTGTTCAAACCCAGACACGAATCGAACAAATCAAGCTCGAAATCTCTGACTCACTTAAGCTCCGAGAGAAGCAGCAACAAAACACGCAAAACAAAACTGAAATCACAAAGATGCTGGCCGAATTGGATGCCATCGAGAAAGAGTTGGCTGAGCAAAAGAAGGTTCAAATTATCATTCCCAAAGTGGATCCGAAGGCCAGAGAAACAGCCAACGAAATGCAGACGCAGTACACTCTAATCGAAGAAGCAATTGCACAACTCGAACAGGACCTGAAGGATCGCAAAGAAAAGAGCGAAGCCAACGTCACGGTCCTTCCACAGGGCTCAGGGCTGAATTTCAAGCCACATTTCGTTGAGTGTGCCGCTGATTCATTCGTCATGCACACTCAGACACCCACCAAGCGAATTCGCACGGCAAACGCGGCCAAAGCGAAAGAATTCATTAACCTCATGGAATTAGCAGCAAACGGCAAAAACGATTCCATCGTATTTCTAGTCCGCAACGATGGTCTGGGAACATTCCGCACCCTGAAGGGATTGTGCGATAAACGCAACATCCGCAACGGTAAACTCCCAGTTGTGGGGCAAGGTCGCATCGACCTGTCTGCGTTCAACCAGAGAAAGAAACAGTAGCTTAGGCACCACTGAAATGAAACGAACTCGCGGCACAGACGAAGATGATGGTGGACTCGATTCACTATTGGATACGATGACCAATGTTGTCGGAATTCTGGTGCTCGTGCTAATCGTCACCCAAATGAGTGTGGCTGAAGTTGTGACCAGAATCACCGCTGAAAATCAAATCAACGATGATGCCGTAGCCGAACTCAACCAACAGCTTGATATCGAGCGTAACGAACTGCGTGACTTGGAAAAGATCCTTGTCAACCCGCTGGAAATTGACGAACAAAAACTGCGTCAAGAATTACAATTAAACCAAGACCTACTTGCTCGCAAGAAGGACCTTCTTGCTCAACGCAACAAGGAGAAGAATGAG
Organism: uncultured Rhodopirellula sp.; assembly: GCA_913061385.1. Lineage (GTDB taxonomy): Bacteria > Planctomycetota > Planctomycetia > Pirellulales > Pirellulaceae > Rubripirellula. Next base: position 2,878 of record CAJXTM010000230.1, read on the forward strand.
TTCGCAATCAAGATCGTCAAAGATGAGGAATTAGCTGCAAAGAATGGCAAACTCATCGCTGACACTGCAGCAAAACGAAACGAACTTGAAACGCTGATCAGCACTTCATTGGAAAAAAAGGCGCAACTCGCCGCCCAGCTAGACAAAACACCGAGAGCAAGGGCCCCGGCTGACATTGAAATCAGCATCCCCAACCCACGCCCAGCTCCACCTGGCGCCAAACAGCTGATGATCATCTGTAGCGGCAACCGAATCTATCCCGTCAACATTGACGCATTCAGAAAAGACGCTGAATTAAAAGCAAAGGGAATCATTGCCCGATACAACCTGAAACGAGATCCCACCAAGGGAGTCGATCCGGCAAAATTCAAACAGCACTACGAAAAGCTTAAACAACAGGACGAGTTTTTCGACGTCGAGTACTATGTCCAAGGGGACCGCTCGCCACGTTTCCGTCTCGTTCCTCGCGAGAACAAAGGTGGCTTTGGAAAGGAGTTAATCAATCCACGGTCTCGACTGCGGCGTTGGTTCAGCACCGTCGACTTCAGCAAATACTACGCACGATTCTACGTCTTACCGGACAGTTTTGATGCCTACGTGATGGCACGCAGATTCTTCTCACAAAAGCAAATCCTCGCCGGTTGGGAACCACAGAATGCGACGTGGCAATTGACGTCCCATGTTCCGGGTGGAATCGAACTCGGCCCTCCAAGACCCAAACCGCCACCACCTCCACCAGGCACACCACCGCCACCCAAACCAAAACCGGCAAACGTGATCGACTGACACGTCTCGAATACGGCAACCTTCTTCTCGATTGTTTGCGCATCAATGCGTAGGGCGTTCTGGCCAAGGCGTAAAATGGAAACACCAGATTACCCGGGTTTAGGTGGATTCGGGCTCCGCAATATTACCGATGCCCGTGAGATGCGTTTTCAGTCTGCTTTTTTCAGCAACAACGGCAGGGGATTCCCAACTTTTCCAGCAGGGCGTTGCCCATTACCTGGACGCTCTCGATCGCCCAGATCTGCGCGTGCCTGCTCTGCTAACCTTGATAGTCTCTTGACGATTTCCGGGTGATCCGACGCACAGTCGTCGCTGCAATCGACATCCAGCACCACGTTGAACAACAAAGCATGACTGCCGTCCTTACTCGCCTCTTTTCCAAGTTTAAAATGAGGGTGTTTGGTGAATTCGTCCAGCGGCAGGAACAACTTCCATGGGCCACTGCGGACTGCTTGTAACTGGTCACGTTCATAATAGTAGAAAGCATCATACGGGCTCTTTTCGAGTTTGCCGCCGAGCATCAGGCCGGAGATATCATGACCATCAATTTTACGATCGTTGCGACGCTCCGCTTTTCCGAATTTTGCAAGTGTTGGCAACAGGTCCATCGTCGTTGACAACTCATGGCAAACGGTGCCTGCAGGAATTCTCGTCGGCCACCACATGATGGTCGGGACGCGAAACGCCCCTTCGCTGGTTGTATATCCCCGCCCGTGCAGCGGTCGATTGGTTCCCCTTGCCAAACTCGATTGCCCTCGCGCCATTGGAGCACCGTTGTCTGACGTCCAAATCACCAACGTCTTTTCGTCAATACCAAGAGTAACCAGTTTGTCCATGATCTTACCAATGGACCAATCAAGTTCCTCGATAGAATCGCCCCACGGTCCATTTCTACTGCGTCCCTGAAACTCTTCGCTGGAAAAGGGAGTTGCGGTGCTACCGGGCATCGCCTGTGGCAAGTAAAGGAAAAAGGGATGTTGCTGATTTTGCTCGATAAACTCCATTGCCCGCAGCGTGTAGTCTTTCGTGATTTGGTTACGATCAACAGGCGCCTCAATGACCGTTTCGTTTTCGAGCAAAGGAAGCGGCGGCCAAGGGCCACCATCAAATCGTTCGCCCACTCGTCGGCCCACCGCTTCGGTCATGTCATCGCTGTACGGGATCCCATAAAACCAATCAAAACCCTGTCGCGTTGGCAGAAATTCCGGCTGGTCGCCTAAATGCCATTTACCAATCATTCCAGTACGATACCCGGCGTCATGCAGCACCTCGGCAATAGTCACTTCATCAGGATGTAAACCGTAAGGCGAGATGGGCCGCAGCACCTGTCCATCACGCGGATTAGTGTGCATTCCAACTCGTTGGGAATAACACCCGGTCATCAAACTGCTCCGAGATGGCGTGCAGACGCCAGCTGTGACACAGAAATGCGTGAACATTCGTCCTTCGGCGGCCATACGATTCAATGCCGGCGTGCGATGCACTCGTGATCCAAACGGTTCAATATCCCCGTACCCGAGGTTATCGCAAAACACCACAATGAAATTCGGCCGCTGCTTTTGCACCGCGGCTGGGAAACGTTCTGGGACGCCTTGTGCGTGTACGGCGACCGCGTTCAGTACCAATGTCAGACACAACAGCAAGCTGGTTTTCATTGCAAGGCAAAGCCACGCTTTCGCATATCCGCAGCAACGTTTTCCGTCCCACATTTATCAAAACCTTATAGCTGGGATTGTTTGTACCGCGATTGAGAAGCCCATGGTAACCGCTGTCTGATGTGCATGCACAAGCTGCGCGGTTTGAACGAAAACTCAGTAACCGTGGATTTGAGACGATCAAAAGCTTAGCAACCGCGACATTTTCCGACATCGTGCGAGTTTGGATCGCCCACGAGAGATTTTTTGAGGGTCCGCATTGCGAAGCCGCCCACGATTCGCAAAAAAACTGCCGTTCAGGCTGATTATTGCGGCAGTAATCAGTATCATGTGGGGGGTCGAGAGAGAGGTTTGATCATCGCAAAGCCCGTCACAGAAACGGTGACCTCTGTCCAGAGCAACTGTCTCGGCCGAATGATCAACTTTCTCCCCCGCCCTGCCCACAATTCCGCCCCTCACTTCGACTTACATCTTTCGAGACCTGCCCATGTCAAACTCTGCTGACCGCAAACCGCAAAAACCATCACCAAAGCCTTCAGCCAACGCCTCTGCGGATTCAGCTCGGCGCAGTTTTTTGAAAGCAGGGACTGCAGCATCTGCAGGTATTGTTACTGGTTTGGCAGCAGTGCGTCCCGTCCGCGGTGCTGAACCTCAGAATGGTTCGGAGGAACCAGTTCGCATCGGGTTAGTCGGAGCAGGGGGACGCGGTGCAGGAGCAATCAATGATTCGTTGACTATCAATGAAAATGTAACGCTCTCGGCAATCGCAGACGTTGACGAACGGAAACTAGAAAACGTTCGCAAAGGTACGGCCAAACGGCACGAAAACAAAGTCGATGTAGCTGAGCACAAAATGCACAGTGGCATCGATGCTTACCGGCGGATTTTGGATGATCCAGACATCGACGTTGTGCTGTTTGCGACCCCACCGGGCTTTCGCCCGCAATACGTGGCAGAAGCGGTCGACGCAGGCAAACACGTCTTTGCTGAAAAACCAACCTGTGTTGATCCTGCCGGCTATAAAATCTGCCTGTCTGCTCACGAGCAAGCTGAAAAGAATGGAACAGCTATCGTCACAGGGACACAATATCGCCGCCAAACAAACTACCTCGAAGCAATCAAGCAATTGCACGAAGGAGTCATTGGCGACATTATCGCCGCAACCATGCGATATTGCTCGGCCGGAATCTGGTTCCGCA
>CAJXTM010000231.1 GCA_913061385.1 uncultured Rhodopirellula sp.
AGCGTCAGATGTGTATAAGAGACAGGGATGAGACCACCCACTGCTCAATCTCGCGACTGCTGACATTGATCCAGCGGAAGTTGCCAGTACGCATCCATGGCGATAGGATACGTTTCAGGTCATCACTGTCGTTGATGGCGTGTTCTAATGAGCGGGGGCTGATGACAAGCAAATCTTGTCCACGGCCTCTGAATTGCGTTGACTTTTCAAGAGCGGCCTGTAGATTTGGTTGCGTTGAAGGCTCAAGTTCACTTAACAGCTCCAGCATGCGGCGTTTCCCAGCAGTTGAGCCCCCACCGATCACGGCACTCGACGATGTACCAGCACACGCTAACGCCATCTGATTGGACGGTGAAGACGAAAGTTGTGTCAAAAAAGTAGCAGCTAAGCTGATGGAAAGTTCCACAGCTTCGTCGGACGCCTGCTCTGTGCAAAAAGCATCGACCACTATGCAGGTGTCGAATCGCCGCTGTTGCTCGAATTGGCGCACGGCAGGCTCGCCCAGTCGTGCCGTGGTGCGCCAGTGAATCCATTTGCGACTATCACCTTTTTGCCATTCGCGTAGGCCAAAGAAATCGCCCTCAACCGAACCACTTTGCCTTGCCGTTGTGGATTCGCCGCCACTTCGACTGGCAAGACGTGTTTGCCATCGACTGCGAAGCTGCAAAAGCGACGGAAACACGTACAGTTCGTCCGTGTCATCACTGTACTGACGTGAGCTGAACAGAGAAAAGGGGAACGTTGTCATGAGTGCGATTGGCCCAAAACGGTAGCGACCTCGTTTTGTGAACAAGCAGTCGCAGTAACTGATCGACGTTTGTTCCGGGTTCAGACGGCCCACACCGCTGACTGCAACGCTCTTGGCGTTTCCACCCAAGGATTCGATTTCATCTTCGACCCGTAATGTCCATACTGCAAGCAAACGACTCAGGTTTGTGAACCGGTAACGTACCCGGAAAGGCTGGTTGGCGAATGCTTCTCGGGGAAATCGCCTGCGGATTCCTACACACTCGGCAGATTTGCGTGACCAACGCCATTGCATCAGTAAAGCGCCGAAAATCAATGCGGCAAGAATGATCAGCAAATTGGAAGTGCGCCATGCACCGCCAAACATCGCGAAAGCCCCTACGAACAAGAAGTGGAATCCAAGCTTCGTTAGGCGGTGCTTCCTTTTCGTCTCGCTGGGTTGTGTCGCGGGCAAACACTTCTCCTTCGGTGTTCAAGCTGTTGAGGCAAGTGCTGGGTTTGAGTGTGCTGGGTTTGAGTGTGCTGGGTTTGAGTGTGCTGGGTTTGAGTGCTCTAGTCAGTCCACGCAGGGTGGGTTGCTTGTAGCCGCGGGAAGCTTAGATCGGCACCGGGATTTGTTGGATGAGATCCGACAACTCGGCTTCAACTTCGCTACGGTTTGCACCTTGGAAAATTCCGCGCGGTAGCACTCGGTGCGCAAGGCAAGGGATGGACAGCACTTTGACATCATCCGGAGTAACAAAATCACGGCTTTCGGTGATCGCTCGCGCTTGGCAGCCACGATAAAAACTCAGTGCACCGCGGGTGCTGACACCCACTTGAAAGCCTTCATGTTCCCTCGTAGCTTCGACGATGTTGAGAAGGTAGTCCACCAATGTCTCATCAAACCTTACATTGCGTGCGTTCTGTTGTGCCGCCAGCAAAGCGTCCGTCGTGACGACCGGCTTTAGCCGGTCGACGGGTTCGCCATCGCGATGCGTTTGCAGAACAGTACGCTCAATTTCCCGCGTTGGATATCCGATTGAAGTCCTCAGCAGAAAACGATCCAGTTGACTTTCAGGAAGTGTGTAGGTGCCTTCGTACTCAAATGGATTTTGGGTAGCGACCACGATGAATGGTTGCGGTAAGTCGTGGGTTGCCCCATCGATAGAAACGCGAGCTTCACTCATCGCTTCCAGCAAAGCAGATTGTGTTCGTGGTGGGGCACGATTGACCTCATCGGCTAAGACCACGTTGGCAAAAATCGGCCCTGGACTGAATTCAAATTCGCGGGTATCGCTGCGATAGATCACGCTACCGGTGATGTCACTGGGCAGCAGGTCTGGTGTGAATTGAAGCCGAGCAAAATCTCCCTCGATGCTTTGCGACATCGCTTTTGCCGCCAATGTTTTTCCGACGCCCGGGACGTCTTCTAGCAACACGTGTTCGCCCGCCAAAAGGCAAGTGACCAGCAGTTGAACGATCTCGGGCTTTCCCAACACCACGCTCTCTATGTTGTTACGCAGCAAACGTGAGGTTTCAAACGCATCCTGCGACATGATCAAATCGAGCCTGTTCAAGAGTAGAGGAGTTCGTGAGAGCGGTGGCACTGAACGTGTGGTCGTTTCGTGGCTTGGTCCCAGAGTGAATATCGTATCGGCTGCAGTACGTTGCTTCTATCGGGGGGATACTGTGTCGCTCGTGGTCGTGTGGCGTGCACCCACCCCCGCTGTATTGCCTGCCTTGGAACGCATTTTATCAGGGTTTGCCGCAGTCGGCACGAAATTGAGAGCAAGGCGGCAGTTTGGACACAGTTTTTCGCCAAATGAAGCGTTGGTGGTTCTTTATTTACCTTTGTGGGCACATTTGAAAAGTGCGGACTGATTACTTGCTGTTGCCCCGAGTCCAACAACATGGGGCGAGTCAAAGATTCTCACTAACCGGGGGATGCAGGGTGGAACACGGGTTCGGACTCAGCGGCGGATTTTGAGCCACTGCTTCATGAGTCCAGCGACCCTGGGTGTTAGACGTGTGCGGTTGAATTGGTCTCCGAGTTTCCTCAATGCGTCTGCGTGCGTTGGGTAAGGGTGAATCGTGCTAGCGATCCCCTTCAATCCGATCTTGTTTTTCATCGCCACCGTGAGTTCGCTAATCAAATCTCCGGCATGCGGTGACACGATCGTGGCACCGAGTATTTTATCCTTGCCATGAGGCACAATCACTCGCACAAAACCATCTGTGTCACTTTCCAAAATCGAGCGATCGACCTCTGAAAAATGCACTTCGTAGCAGTCAGTGCGGATGTTTTTCGTTCTAGCCTCCTCGGGATACATGCCGACATGGGCAACCTCGGGTGAGGTGTACGTAGCCCAGGGAATCAACAGTGAACTGAGTTTTTGTCGTCCAAGGAACAACGCGTTTTGGATGACTATTCTGGCCATGAAATCCGCAGCGTGTGTAAATTGGTACCGTGACGTGACGTCACCTGCGGCATAGACGTTGCGGTTTGTGGTCTGTAGTTTGTCGTTGACCGTGATGCCTGCCCGTGAATCATGTTCGATTCCCGCAGCATCTAACCCCATCCCATTTACATTGGGTGTACGTCCCACTGCCGTCAGGATTGCGTCGCACTCGATTTGTTCCTCACCCTGCTCATTTTTGATCGTTACCAACTTGCGGTTGACATCTTGCGACAGGTGAACGAGCTGGCTGTCGGTCAGGATTCGTACACCGTCACTTTGCATCGACTTGCTGACGATTTCTGACGCGTCCGCCTCTTCGCGAGGCAAAACACGGCTCGACCGTTCAATTTGAGTAACCTTGGATCCCAGTTGCGCGAATGCTTGTGCCAATTCGCACCCGATCGGCCCACCGCCAACCACGACCAGATTCGCAGGTAATTTTGTAAGTGAGAAAACCGTTTCATTGGTCAGTATGTCGGTCTTTTCGACGCCAGGTACTTTTAGACGTGTGGCTCTAGCACCGCTGGTGATCACTGCTTTGCTGAAGCTAAGGACATGCTCATCGACTTTCACTTCAGTTCCGTTGATGAATTCTCCATGTCCCATAAAAACATCGATGCCAGCTGAACGGAAACGTTCAGCAGAGTCATGCGGGCTGATGTCAGCACGGATTTTTCTTAGTCGGGCCATGACATTTTGAAAGTCGATCTGGGGCTCGTTCGGCAGATTGACACCCAGGCTTTGAGATCTTCGCAGACTCTGAATGAACCGCCCAACACTCAGCATCGCTTTGGATGGAACGCAGCCAACATTGAGACAGTCTCCGCCCAAAAGATCACGTTCGATCAAAGCAACTTTCGCACCCAATCCCGCCGCTCCCATTGCTGAGACCAAGCCCGCTGTTCCTCCGCCAATCACAACCAAGTTGTATCGACTGACGGGGGTTGGGTTTTGCCAATCCGTGGGATGAACATTCGATTCCAAGGCACGGTTGAATTCGTCATAGGGTTGCAGTTGGGCAAGCGTGGACATGATTGTGTTTTGGGCGTTGTAAGGGCGATGCCAACAATGGACTTGAGGATGAGCTGCAAGAGGCGATGTTCATACCGCAGGAGGTGTTGCATTGTTGCCAATCCACTTTGTCAGCAGTTTGACCAGAAACGGGAAGATGCCGAGCAATGCAAAAGCAATGAAAAGCTGTACTAGCTGTTGTGGAGATAATACTGCCGCAGCACCCTGCTCGGCCAATTGACCCAGGTTCGGAACGCTGGCCCCTGCGTAAACGTAAACGGCCGTTCCCGGTAACATTCCCAGTTGACTGACCCACCAGTAAGTGCGGGTGGAGATCGGGGTCAGCCCCATCACCAAATTGATGACAAAGAATGGAACGACTGGGATCAATCGTAAAGTAAACAGATAGAAAGCGCCTTGGCTTTCAAGGTGATTGTTAAACGTCTGCAAACGCTCGCCAAACTTTTTTTCAATGCTTTCCCGCAATAAGTAGCGGCTGGTTAGAAACGCTATCGTTGCCCCTGCCGTTGAGGCAAAGCTTACTAAAACCAGAGTTGATGAAAAACCGAAATACCATCCATAGAGAAGCGTGAGTGGAGCAGCGCCCGGCAGAGAGAGGCCGGTCACAATCACGTAAATCAGAAACGCTGCGCCGAACACGAGCACAGGGTACTTTTGTTGAAAGCCTCGGAGCTGGTTTTCCTGAGTCGCAAGGTAGTCCAGTTTGAGGTAGTCGCCAAACAGCCACGCTAACGTTCCCGCCATGCCAGCAATGATCACAAGAATCAAAACCTTGCGGTAATTACGCGATGCTGACTGGGCCGCGGGACATAAAGATTGTGCTTCTGCGTCTGTGTGCGAGTTTGCCTGACTTACATCAACGTCTGGCCCAGGCAGGCTGTTGCCCGTCTGCTCGGGGTTTCGATGTTCCGGTGTTTCCTGTGTCATGCTGGTGTATGGCAGTGGGCAGTGGGCAGTGGGCAGTGGGCAGTGGGCAGTTGCAGTTGCAGTTGCAGTGGCAGTGGCAGTGGTCGGGTGCTCAGGTTGAATGCAGATTAATAAGTTGAATGCAGATCACGAATTTGAGTACTGAACAAGAGGCTGTGTGCTTGGGTTCATTTCGGATGCGATCGGTCAGATTTAACGTCCGCGTGGTGAAATCCTACCATCCGATTGTGGGGCAGTAAGGGAATTTTGCGTTTCATCAGAAAGGATGAGGCAATTAAGACGGTGGATGGGTTGCCGCGGACAAGTTGTATCACGATCTCGCATCAGCGTTGCCGTCGGTGAGAGCCGGGACAGATCGTTTGGGTTTTAGTGATTCGAAGCGTCACTTGATTATCGGTCGATCGGCGTTGGGAATGCCACAGGGCAAAAAATAAGGGAGCTGCACGAATCGTGCAGCTCCCTGTACATGGTTGGTGCTGCTCGTACGTGCTTTTGTGTTGAGCAGTCGTGCAGCTGTTGCTAGTTGATCAGCGATTACCAGATTCGGACGCGGTCTTCGGGTTTCAGGTAAAGGGCATCGGTGGGTTTGATGCTAAATGCTTTGTACCAAGTATCCATGTTCCGTACGATTCCGTTGACGCGATATTCACTGGGGCTGTGTGGATCCGTTACCAGACGCTTCAGCAACTCAGGTTCGCGATACAGACGCCGCCAGATTTGAGACCAGCCGAGGAAGAATCGTTGGTCCCCGGTGAGGCCGTCGATCACGGGAGCTTCCTTGCCGTTCAACGAAAGGCGGTAAGCTTTGTAGGCAACACTGAGTCCACCGAGATCGCCGATGTTCTCGCCCAGGGTTAGCTTTCCGTTAACGAAGTTGTCTTTCACTGGCTCAAATGCGTCGTACTGAGCGACCAAGCCTTTGGCTCGACGCTCGAATTCTTCGCGGTCCTGCTCAGTCCACCACTTTCGTAAATTACCTTTGCCGTCGTATTTACTGCCTTTGTCGTCAAAACCGTGGCTTAATTCGTGACCAATCACAGCCCCGATGGCTCCGTAGTTCGCTGCGTCGTCAGCGTCCATGTTGAAAAATGGAGGCTGCAGAATCGCGGCGGGAAACACAATTTCGTTCATGACCGGGTTGTAGTATGCATTGATTGTCTGTGGCGTCATGTGCCACTCATTACGATCAATGGGGCCACCCAGTTTTTTCAATTCCTGTTTGGATTCAAAGCGGGCTGAAGCGATAATATTGGTGGCAAGAATCGGCGAGGCAATTTTCAGCCCGGTGTAATCCCTGTCTCTTATACACATCTGACGCTGCCGACGACTCCTTACGTGTAG
>CAJXTM010000232.1 GCA_913061385.1 uncultured Rhodopirellula sp.
TCTACACGTAAGGAGTCGTCGGCAGCGTCAGATGTGTATAAGAGACAGACTAAACCCTGATACTTCGGTGCAAACCTCAGTTCCAAGCACCCATGTACTCCACAACATCAATATCGACCCCATCCTACTCTTCTGATCGACCATCAGCACACATGAGTTCCCACCCCAAGGCCATCTAATGCTCATCCTGAAATGCAACGGCGATGTTTTTCCTCGATTGGGTACATCGAGCTATTCTGAGGCTTCCATCTTCGCAGAGGACGCTTTCGTCATGATTACAGAATAGCTTCTACAGTTATTCTGATGGTAAAAGCAGTCGCTAATTTTGGCGAACCACAATTTAATTTTGGCGAACCACAATTTTGGCAGACCACGTAAGTGGTCTATGATGTTCACAGGGATTCAACTCAACCCAAGACCAACGATGCGACACTCAACCCTAGCCAACGATTCTTCAACATGAAAATGATTCGTCTTATCTGTTTGGCCACAATACTCGTTGGCCACACCCATACCCACGTTGAAATGGTTTGCGCGGAAACATGGAAACGCCACACCATCGACTCCAGTGATCGCGACGCGGGAAAACGTGGTGCTGACGGAGTCCGCTTAGCGGATGTGAACGGCGATGGCCACGTTGACATCACGACTGGTTGGGAAGAAGGCGGCGCGGTTGTGATTTACCTCAACCCGGGGCCATCTCTTGCGACGGGCCGCTGGCCCTCTGTGACCGTTGGCTCGGTCAAAGGCGTTGAGGACGCTGTATTTGCTGATTTGGATCAAGACGGACGCATGGATGTCGTTTCATGTGCGGAAGGGAAAATCAACAACGTATTCGTCCATTGGGCACCAAAATTCAAAACGAAATACGTCACAGCAAACTCTTGGACAACCGATAAATTTCCTGCCTCAGCAAATCGCCGCTGGATGTTTGCAATGCCAATGGATGTGAACCACGATGGCCGACCCGACCTCGTCGTCGGCTCAAAAAACAAGAATGCAATCATCGGCTGGTTGGAAAATCCGGAGAACCCTCGTGATACAACCGCGTGGAAACTGCATACGTTGGCACCGACCCACTGGATCATGTCCATCCAAGCTGTCGACTTGGACGGTGATGATCAGCAGGACATTTTGTATTCGGATCGCTACAGTGACCAATCAGGAATTTACTGGCTAAAGAATCCTGGAAAATCCGGCACTTCATGGACCCGCCAACTTGTCGGTGGGCTGGGAAAACAGGTCATGTTTTTATCGGTCGGCAAACTGCTCGAGAATCAGGGCCCAACCGTTGTCTGCGCAACTCTGGATGGTAAACTCGTTCAGTCCATTTTGAACAAAGATGGTGACTGGACTGAAACTGACTTGCCACTACCCTTTGGATTGAAAGCTGGCAAAGGTGTCGCCATTGCTGATGTCAATCTTGACGGGCGACCCGACCTAGTGACAACAGCCGAGGCGCAGCGTGAAGCCGACGAAATGGTTGCCGTCGCATGGAAAGAAAATTTGCCTGACGGTTGGATCGACCACGCCATCAGCGACCAGCGAGGTCGAAAATTTGACCGACTGGAAATGATAGATCTGGATGGTGATGGTGATTTGGACCTGCTCACCTGCGAAGAAGTTCATGACCTAGGTGTGTTCTGGTATGAAAATCCAACACGCTAAAACGATTGGAAAATACGGTCAGCGTGTCGCAGGCGAAACGCTAGAATCAATGCGTGGAAGCTCACGGCACCGTACGCTGTGACAAAGACGTACACGACTGAGATTGGCAACAAAGCCGACATCGGCAACGAGGGCTAGACCGGAAACACCTCTCGGATTTGCCTCGCAACGCAGCGACTTTGCAGAATCTGCCATGAGCCACCTGCCATACTCAAAGCGAACGTACCGACGCTGTACCAAGTCCCAAGCCATGCCGAGAACGGCCCACATCAATCCCGCGGTTGCATCAAGCGACTCAAACTGTACGCACCGCACATCAGGATCATGCCAACCGCGAGCGAGAACTGCCCTGCAAACTCTCTGCCATGATTGAATACTCGTAATCCTCCCGCCGCCGCGGCAATGAAGCCGACTAATCCAGCGAGACGAATTGTCCAGAGAAACAGCTTTCTCATTATTTTTTCTTTCCACCAATCTCGGCGTTCACCTGATTACACACACCCAGATGTTAGGTGATCCAAGCGAAGTACGGGAGGCATGGGCTGAAGTAACCGCGATGCCACCTGAAGCACCACTGAGACGAAATGATTCGTCTGAAACCGGGGGGTATAGTCTTCAGGGCTGAATCGACTCACCGAGGAATCGCATCAAACGAGCACTAGCCCGTGAAATCACGCTCCTTCGCCATATTTCAATCGTTGTATTGATCCACACGGGTGCGATAGAGAAACGCATCCGATGTCAATAATGAAACAACCAAAGCCTTCATGCTGCCGCCACTATCGCGGTAGGCACGGTGTGCTTCCTGCAATACGGGAGCATCATTGAGATTTTCATTTCGCCCCATCCAAAAACGAAAAGCGTGGCGAACAAACACCTGCTCAACGCGTTCACTCGAGGCAAGTTTTTCGATCAATTCAATCGCGTTTGCGACTTCCCCGTCGAGCGATGGATCTCCAGAATCAATGATCTCACCTGTCGTATCAACTGGCTGATCCAGTTCGGTCGTCCGATACAACCCGGCATGATTGTACATTTCAAACGGAAGTCCCAATGGATCCATTTTTTTGTGGCAGGTCCAACAGTACGTTTCTCTGGTCACGTGCATCCGTTCACGCAAGGTCTTCCCGGGCTCATCAGGCAGCATGGCATCCACGGTAATGGGAACATCTGGAATCCCGCCGCCGAGTAATCGCTCTCGAATCCATCGACCACGACGAATAGCATGATTATCCATGGCATCGGAATGAGAAACGAGCCAAGTTGGATAAGTGAGGATTCCACTACGTTGATCTTTGGGTGCCTCAGCCAAGGTTCGATCAGGTTTCATTGATCCCGCTCCGAAGCTTCGACGACTTACGCGAGCATAGATTTTTTGTCCGTTGAGCGTTGCTTCGTTCACTTTGTGATTAACGTTGGAGCGTCTCTTCTTTGGAGGCTTGGGTGGCTTCTTTCCTGGATTGGCCTTCAACCACGCTTCTTTTTCCGCAGCCTGCTTGACTGCTAATTCAGCGGCCTCTTTTTTAGCTCTCGCCGTCGAATCTTTCTCCTCTTCTCTGGTGCGCCGCTGACCAAAATAAATGTTATCACCCCGACTGGCAACCAATTTACTTGTTGTCAGCAACTGTTTGAGCACCTCGTTGTCTTCATCAAGAATTAGCTCAATCAAACGGTCGGTGCTAGCTGTCCCATCAAACATAGCGCGGTAATGAGATGTACCAGCAGACGCCCCCGTTTCACCCAGAGCCTTGGTGTCTTTGCAAATGTAACCAGCCAGGTCGTAATCAAAATAGTCCCGAAAGAACCGAAGCACGCGTGGTTTGCGAATACGATCATCTGACAACATCCGCTCAACTTCACGCTTCACATCTGCTTTGGTTCGCATACGTCCATCAACGATGGCCTGACGCAGTTGTTCATCCGGCTGCAGGTATCGAAGTGCATGATTCACCGCCAACCCCAACTCCCAGTCCCGCAGCATGACACGACCATCACGATCTGCCTTACCGTTTGAAACCAACTCAGGTCGGAACAACGCATCGCGATCCAAAAAGATTGACGATAGCCCTAGTACCAGGCCCTCTTCTTGCCCAAGTTTTTCCACTGTCTGTTTGACAATGGAGAAATACTCATTTTCCTCCTGCTTGAGCGGTGGTCGAAAACACAGCGCCTCAAACAGAAAGCGAATGGCTTCTCGGACACCCTCATCAGACGTTTCGTTTGCTTCAAACAGCGTGCTTACCGGTGTCAGGGGGCGCATTACTTTCGTGCTGTAAACAATACTGGTCGGTAGCCCACGAAGATCGCCTTCCATTTTGTCTTCGATCGACTTGGGATCGTCAGTTATCTGATAGGGTTTGGCAATGCTCAGCGGGCCTCTTGCCATGTATCGAATGATGTCGCCAGCGACACCGAACACCTGAGTGGCCTCGGCACTGTTTACAGTCGAGAAATCTGGGTAATTCTCTAAGCCATGCGCCCTTGCTGAGGACAAAATAGCCGGCGTGCTTTTCACCGCGGTAGCGTAAGCAACGGTTCCGCCCTGCCACTTAATAATACGATCCGTACCGAAATAGATTTTCAGTTCGCCACCGTGATTCGTCGGAACGAAATCTCCTTGGGTTCGCAACCCAGGCTTCTCAGGATCAAAATCCGGCTCTTTGTTGATCAACGCATTCAAACGCGTCATATGTTCCTGTGGTGTCACTCGCCAGAGTCGTGCGGGAGACGAAGTCGGCATCAGCTCGATCCCTGCCGGCAGGGATTCAAACAGCAAATCATGATCGACAAAGTTACCTTTGTCGGGGTCGAGATTTACTTGAAACCCGCCCTTATCACGCATCACCCGTTTGAGTTCACCGACAATCCAGTCCGAGAACTGCAACCGCTCAACAACGCCCACATCTGCAGCATCTTTGGGTGGCATCTCTTTCAACGTGACCTGAGCCCATACACTCGTCCACACCGCAGCATTGACTTCATCCACGGGACCCAAGTCTGCGAGCGATAGATTCCCTTCGGGATCTGTCTCACCATGACAATCTATACAGTGCGTTCCAAGAAATGTCTTTGCAAAACTCTTGTAGTTTTCATTGACCTTCTTTCCAGGCGTGTAAGTATCACCATGCGTTACTGAGGCTCCCCCCCAAGACAGCACGAACACCAACACAACGTTTAGTTTGCTCATATCATCAATTCTTTGACGGGACCACTATCATTGTCGAATTTCTTGGCCAGTTGCTCACTCATGTTAAAACGATCCACATTCTGACCGGCAGCTCTTAAGATCGATGTGTAAAGAGCATTGATCGGGCGTTTGCCATCCAACTGAGTGAAGCAGCCAGTCTTGAACGCACCATCGCAATTACCAAGCAACATGACTGGCCAATTCGCACCATTAGTGTGCTGCTTGTCAGCGTTATTGCTCGTGTAAACGATCAACGTGTTGTCCATCATGGTTCCGTTACCTTCCGGAACACTTTCCAAAGCTTGCATGATTCGAACCAGCATGCGACTGTTGTATTGACGGATCTTGATCCAAATTGGATTTCCAGCCTGATTCATGTGACCAAGGTTGTGCCCCTGTTGCTCAACCCCGACCCCCTTCCAAGAACCGAAGATTTCACCGCGTCCGGAGCCAAGAGTCAGTGTATTCGTAATGCCGGACGTGACGGCTGAAATACCAAGGTCCACCAGTACATCATGCCAGTCGGTTTCAAACTCTGGATTCGTGTATCGATCATCAACCTCGGGCGCGAACTTTCGCAGGTGGTCGGAAACCGTATCCAAGCGATCGCGCAAACCATTAACATCTTTGAATCCCTGCACATACTGACCGTATCGCTGTCGGTCACTCGATGGAAGCGATTGTCCCTTTGTTGCAGCTAAACGTTCGATTTGATTAAAGAGGTTTGAACGCGCTTCATGCTGCAGCTGGATATTGCCAGTGGAAATGCCCCCATACAACATCTGATACAGATGATTCGGATTGGAATGCATGAAGATAGGCTGACCCGCACCACTTGCCGACAAAGTCGCCAGGGTAGGCTTCGCTGTCATGTTCTCCAGAGAATCCATGCCAATGCAAAGATGGGGCAGCAAGGTCTCCGGTAGTGCTTTGCTCAATTCATGATCAATGGTCGAACCGCTGGGCGCGACACCATCACCTCCACGGTAGCCACCCAATGCACCGAAAAATGCACTATGCGATGGGCTAGTGTGAATGCCATGCAACCCAGCGATGATGTGTAACCGTTCCTTGTAAGGCTCAAGAGCACTGATCGGCTCCGGCAGTTTCACTTTTGCGAGCGAACCGCTCTTCTTCATGCCCTCTGGGATGCAGGTCTTAGGGTCGAACCCCTGATTCTGCATGAAGAAAATGACTCGCTTGGCCGCCGTGCGACCGGACGAAGTGTCGCCCGCGGGCGAGGCTAATAAGTTCTGCGAGGCAAGTGACGAACTGAATGCGGCGCCAACGCCAGTCGCGACTCCCTGAAGCAGTTTTCTTCGGTTGAGCATGATCAATCTCGTAGCAAGATGGACGTTTCGATTTCAAGTGGCAAAATGCCTCACAGGAAATCGGGAAAGGTAAATAGATAGCTGCAAGTGACAAACAACCCAGAACCGAATCGGGCTGCGCACTTCTGAGCGACCTTCGATGCAAATCAAAGCGGATTGGTGGGACACGCTTCTCTGTTTAGATGCTTGAAGCACACCCATTATTCTAATCTCGCAGCAATTTCCCTGTCTCTTATACACATCTGACGCTGCCGACGACTCCTTACGTGTAGA
>CAJXTM010000233.1 GCA_913061385.1 uncultured Rhodopirellula sp.
CCCTCGACTTCGTCGTTGCGGTCCCGAGTTAAGCGGATTTGAACTTCATAGATACCTGCTTGTGGAAAGTGGTGCAGAAAGGTTCCTCCCCCACGTGTGCCCAGCGGCAAACCATGTACATGTTTCTCCTGAGTGACGTCTGGTCTGATTCTGTACGTTTTTCCATCGGGGCCCTCTACCGAGGATCCAATTGCTAACTTGGCTACCTTCCTTGCCGCGTTTAGGTATCTCGTGACCAACACGGGTGACAGAGTTTGCACCAAAGTGTGGTCAAAGCCTGCGCTCGATTCGTCTGGCGGAAGAAGCTCGGTGGCATCAATGTCAAGGGCTAGAAGATCGCGAACTGCATTCTGGTACTCGGTGCGATTCAGGCGTTTCAGGGATGGCGAGGTGCCTGGGTTAGGTGACTTGATGCTCGCGGTATCAAGTTGGTGGGTTAGTCGCTGGGCTGTTAACGAATACTCGCTTTCAGTCGGCCTTTCTGCGGTTCGGGGGGGCATCTGACACGTCTTTAATTTTCGAAGGACTCTCTCCCAAGTGTCCGTGTGTGAGGCTACCTGCTCGTTGAGAACACTATCCAGATCCAAACCGCCCTGGGCATCGTCGGGGTTGTGGCAGTCGACGCAGTATCGCTTTGTGAACTGCTGCAGAGCAAAATTCTGTGCTTGGCAAGGGCATGCGGCAACACAGAGGAGTACTAGCAGAGATAGCGTCATAGGGAAAACGAGTTTTGCAGGCTGTCGCAACATCGTGGCGGGCAATTTTGGGACGAGGGAACGGCCTTGTGAGTGTCTGTGGCCGAATGCCGAATCAGGGCTGTTGAAGCCGGCGATGACCAGAAATGCAACGTCGGTTTTGGTCGACGTTCAAAGCAATGCCGTGCTATTGTAGCACCGCTTGCACCGTCATTACAGTTAGATCAAGTCGGTGGGGATTTGCGATCAGTTGCCGGGGTTGATCTCACACGATCAGGAGGGCGGATGAACGCCCGGCAAAATTGCAGAACATTTAATCGCTTTCCGTTGGAAAGAAGGGGCCATTTTCTAGCTGGTCCAGAGTTTTATCCAGGTCCGCTTGCATCTTCTGAGTGGAGATTTCGATGGTGGACGGTGAGGTCCACTCGGCGAGCACGGGGATGTAGGTCGCTTTGACTGCTGGACCCGCGGGTCCAATGGGAGTCCGGTAACAAGCAAGCCGGGAGGATGACACCCTGTTCTGGGCGGCCTGTTCAAGATTCCAGCGTTGCGTGTAGTGGTTAAGGATCCCTCGGTAAACTGTTTGATTAGAGCCGTTGCTGAGGAGGTAGCGATGCACCTTTATCCAGATCCAGTCCATGGGGAGGTCTGGTTGGTTCTGCTGTTGAGCAGAGTTGAGAGGGTTTCCGGTTCGTAACTCGACAATGGTTTCGTCACGGAGTTGACCGTAGAACGCGAATCGTGCGTTGTAACGCGGTGGTTCGTAAAACATGTGGAACTTCTGCTTTAGCATTGTTGCTTGGGCTATTTGGTAGAACTGTCTGGGTAGGCAACGATTCGCTTTTGCGCGGTTGAGATCAACTAAGGTTGCGCAGTTCCACGCCATGACGTAGAGCAGCAAGAGTGTTGGCAGGACCTGAAGGGCAAAGAAGTGTTGTTTGCCGCCTGTCAGGCCTCCTGAAGTGAAAAATTCAGCAGATTGAACAGGGCGTGGCAGTGGACATTTTGTGGTTCCAGGCAAAGAGATATTCCATAGCGTTGCTGGTAAAAGAGGCAACCACGCAATCATTGAAATCACACTGAACTTTCCTACGCTTAGTGAAGCTTCTATTCCGAGATGAAAACTACCTAGCAGGACGATCGCAAGCAAACGCATCCGATTGTTCGCGAACGGTAGAAACAATAACAGCGGGGCTGTGATCTCGAGCCATGGCGTAGCCTGGGTTAGACCCTTGAGGATTGTAGGGTGGTTCAATAGCCATCCACCGAGGGGACGGGCATAAACATCGGATCGAAGTACATACTCCAACGCGGTTCCGTTGAACCACGTGTCATTGAACTTTGCGAGGCCGGCTGACCAGTACATCATGCACACCTGCAGTATCAGGCACACGGTACCGGCGGTGAATACCCATGTTTGCGACGCAGATGCATCAGGGACCGGTGGTTCCTCCTTGCGTTCTTTCCGAGACCGCAATGACCAGTTGCGTTTTTTCCGAGCGTCGAGCGACCAAACTTGCTCGACTGGAGTGAAAATCGACCACAGCAACATCATGCGTAGCAATGCATCACCGCTGATCAAAACAAGCGGATCTCGGACATGAAAAGATACCAACAGGACCCAGCAAATGATCGTCGCTGGCTTTGTGTGCCATCCCAGTCCCAGGGAGATCGAAGCCATCGCCAAAAGCAACAACAGACTCTTGGTGTACCAAATAGATTCACTCAGGTATGTGAGTGAAACGCCGAACGGTGAGAGTTGTTTTGCGGTCGCAGAATCTAGCAAACCTGATGGAGAGAACAGTTGTTCGGTATGAAGAATCCAGTCTCCAACGTCAAACAAGAGCAGGCAGCTAATCGCAACACGGAATAACGCTAATGACCGAGCATCGCAACCAAGTACTGTCCGCAACGGGTATCTCATTGGTTGTCTCGAATAGTAGGCGGGAACGTAGGATACCTGTTTTGACTGAGCGTACCTCACGACTGCAACAGGGCCAAAAGTACGAACCGGTTCGAATTGTAGGGATTTGTTATCGGTGTGTCTGTGCATTCAGCATACGCAGGTCGCGGTTGCACTGATGACAAGCCTGCTCATGACCAGGCTTTTGATGACCAGGCTTTTGATGACCAGGCTTTTGATGACAAGGCTTTTGATGACCAGGCTTTTGATGACCAGGCTTTTGATGACCAGGCTTTTGATGACCAGGCTGTCGGTGTCACCGCGCGGTGTGCACCGCCGATTCCTGATGCCACCGGTCAGTTTCGACACGTCGATCAGCAAGTACCATTGTTTGAGGGGTTCCACGTCCCCGCTGTAATGCTTGCATTGTGGGGCTGGTTCCGCTGCGTCGTTCTTCCGTTGGGCAAGCGGAGAGCTTACTGCAGTGCCTAGATTGCCTATGTTGCGAGGGCTACTAAGGGGACGCCGTTTTGACCGCAAAAATGTTTGAGTTTTGTAACAAGAACGGGGGTCGATTGAGCATCATCACGTGACTTAACCGATTAAACCCAGTAGTGGACGCTGCATAAGCCATGCAAATCAGGGTTGTTGGATGCTGGAAATGATACGTCAAACGCCTTAAAGATCAGGCTGAAAGAGTTTGCCTTGGGGCAGCGGTAGTGAGAATTCGTCATCGCGCTGTCGTGTCCGACACTCACAAAAAAATTGGGTTTACACGGTAGTTTTCTATCCAACGGTAGTAGATAGGGATAGAAACTAGAAAACTTTGTTGCAGCCGAAAGGAGTCGGTAGTCACGCATGTTGCTCACTGTGAAGCATCTGACGATGTGTTGTGTTCCCCTCTTTTTTGTGGGGGGCTTTTCCGGTTGCGCTAAGAGCCGTCAGCAATACCAGCGTGCGGCGGACCGCGAAGTTTACTCGGCTATCGCAGAGCGGAATCATGACCCGCGTTGGCATACCACGAGTTACGGGATTCGAATGAACCCTGAGAGCCGATACTTCGATCCCTATAACCAAAACTGCCCACCAAGTCCGCAGGATGACCCGACCTCCCACAAGTACATGCACTACGTTGACGGCATGAAAGGATGGGAGCACTGGGGCGAGTTTGGTACTCGTTCAAGCTTAGACAATCCCGGCTGGGAATCGACGCTGGGCGAATACGGCACATTGAACGAGCAGGGAGATTACGTATTGGATCTCGATTCGGCTGTCGAATTGGCTTATCTGCATTCACCGCTCAATCAGACCCAATTAGAAACACTTTATCTGTCCGCGTTGGATGTGACGCGCGAGCGATTCAAATTCGATACACAGTTCTTTGGCGGTCTTGGTATTTTCTACCGTCACAACGGAAACGTCATCCCCGCCGCGATCCAGTTCGATGGTATCTCCGGAGATTACATCATCACTGAGCCGTTTCAGGGGATTGAGGGAAATCGCGTGACGATTGGTACTGGGAATTCTCCAGTCGAAATGCGCCGCAAGTACGCTAGCGCCGGTGAGCTGTTAGTTGGTTTTGCCAACTCATTTGTGGTGGAATTTACGGGTGATGATGTGGGCTTGGCGAATTCAATCGCCAACTTTACGTTCATACAACCTCTACTGCGGGGGGCCGGCCGCGATGTCGCGCTCGAGCAATTGACGTTTGCGGAACGAAACTTGTTGGCGAATTTGAGAGCTTACAGCCAGTACCGACAAGGATTCTATACGTTAGTTGCGGTCGGTGATTTGGGTGTCGCCGGACCTGTTCGTAATTCCCGTAACACGAATCTTTCCATCTTCTCTGGAGTGGGTGGTGTTGACGGTTTCGTTGGTCTACTTCAGCAGCAACAGCAAATTCGCAACGCCGAAGATAATCTTGAGTTGCAAACGCGAAGTCTGCGGCGTCTTGAAGCGTTTCTGAACGCGGGATTGATTGACCTCGTTCAGGTTGAGCAGTTTCGACAAAATATTGAATCAGAGCGGGTTGCATTGCTACTGTCCAGGAATAATTATTTGCGGACTTTCGATAATTACAAGAAAAATACACTCGGTTTGCCACCAGATACACCGCTTGGGCTCGATGACTCCTTAATTCGAAAGTTCAAGCTGGTTGCTGATGAAGCTGTTGCGGTGCAAGATCAGATTGCCGCCCAGCAGCGTTTGATGGGGGAACTTGACGATGCGGTTGGGCTAGATGAGCTTGAGCTTGTGGTGGAACAGATCGAAGCAATCTCCGAGCAGCTAAGGCAGCTGATTGAGGTGGCCTTGGCAGACATTGATCAGATGGAACTAGACCTGCCAAAGCGCTTGCGATTCATGGATGAAGAACAGCGTGCTCAGCTGATGCTTGAACTTGAATCGCTCGAGAAGGACGCATCTAGGTTGGAAAGTGATTTTGTGACGGTCCGTGAATCGATCGTAGAGCTGTCAAATCCGGTAGGGCTTGAAGGCGAACAAGGGGCACGGTTGTTACGTCAGCGGGCGACGGACACCATGGCCGATTTGCGGAGAGCAGCCCAAAATGCAATTTTAGTTCAGGCAAAAGCGAGGCTTGAAAGCGTTTCAATCGAGCCGATTGATATGGGTGCAGATGCCGCTATGCGTATTGCCTTAGCCAACAGGCTTGACTTCATGAATGGTCGTGCTGCTTTGGTTGACAGTTGGCGGTTGATCGCTGTTACGGCAGATGCGTTGCAGTCAGCGCTCAACGTTACAAGTTCGGGTACCGTGCTAACCGACCGCAATGATCCGCTGGCATTTCGAGCCTCGACTGCCAGTCTGCGACTCGGTTTGGAGTTCGATGCGCCTTTCACGCGGTTGGTCGAAAGAAATGCCTATCGCGAAGCATTGATCAATTATCAACGTAATCGACGGGCATTCATCCAATCGCACGATGCGCTTCAGGTGGACCTGAGAGTTATCCTGAGGCAAGTCAAGCAGCTTGAGGAGAGTTTGGAGATTCAACGACGCTCAGTGGCTATTGCAATTCGACGCGTTGATCTCACTCAAGCTCAATTAGAGGCTCCTGGCACGCCTGCCCAGCCAGGCCGGCGACCACCGCAGTTAGGTCCTACAGCGGCAATCAATCTTATCTCTGCGCAGGCGTCACTGCGTGATACGCAAAATCGACTGCTCGCAACCTGGCTTAGCTATTACGCCGCAAGGATGCGTCTTGCACGTGAGTTGGGTGTGATGGCGTTGGATGCCGAGGGGTGTTGGCAAGAACAGCCTCTCCCCTCATCTGACTTGGGCAATCCCGCGGCTCTGGAGGGGGAGTACGGCCTGATCGAATCAGACTCGGTGAATCATCTGGAAGGTAACTTGGATTTGTTGCCCCCAATCGTGTCGGACGAGGTTGTTGATTTTGTAGAGGCCTTGCCGGAGGATTTTCAATTACCTGTTCCAGATATTGACCCGACCAATGGCGGCGAGGTGCAGAGTGCCGTCCAAGACGCGGCTTTGGCGGACTAGTGTTCTGACCATAAATACCTGAACAAAGAATGACAGTTTGATCGACGCGAGAGAGGCAAAACTCACATGTGAGGCGTGAAGGTGGTGTTTGACGACCGTTATCGACTGATGGAGATTGAATCGTAACGTATCAAGTGAATCATTCTGAGTGATGTAACCAGC
Source organism: uncultured Rhodopirellula sp. (assembly GCA_913061385.1). GTDB lineage: Bacteria > Planctomycetota > Planctomycetia > Pirellulales > Pirellulaceae > Rubripirellula. The sequence continues at coordinate 6,277 of CAJXTM010000233.1, forward strand.
TGAATCCGGTAAACTATGGCCTGTTTATCTTTCCGTAAGTCGTCCACTGAGAGTGTGAAGCGATTGGAATTTAATTTGGGAAGTTCGGTAGCTTGGGCCGCGAAGAGCAGGGATTTTATTTCTGTTGTCAACTTCTGTCTCTTATACACATCTGACGCTGCCGACGACTCCTTACGTGTAGA
>CAJXTM010000234.1 GCA_913061385.1 uncultured Rhodopirellula sp.
TACACGTAAGGAGTCGTCGGCAGCGTCAGATGTGTATAAGAGACAGCCCAAAACGCTGATCCAGCCGACTCAAGTCCGTCGCGCGGAACCGGTTCAGGCACAAAACCCGCAAAAAACGTGCAAAATAGCGGTTCCGTTGCCGCTTCGGCAGCAATCACGACGACGGCAGACGTGGGTGAATTGTCGAAACGAATCATTGGAAATGTTGAACAAGCGATTGTCGGAAAGCGCAAGCAACTGGTTTTATCGCTGGTTACTTGGTTCAGCGGGGGGCACATTCTGCTGGAAGATGTCCCCGGAGTCGCCAAGACAATGCTTGCCAGAGCTCTTGCCAGAAGCGTGGGTTGCAAGTTCAAACGGGTGCAATGTACCCCCGACCTGTTACCGACCGACGTCACTGGAACCTCCATTTTCAATCAGAAGAAATCTCAATTCGAGTTTCGACCAGGGCCAGTTTTCACGCAGATCCTGTTGGCCGATGAAATCAACCGAGCCACCCCTCGAACGCAGGCCTCACTGCTGGAAGCGATGGCAGAAGCTCGTGTCACGGTAGACGGCAACACTCACGCTCTGGAGCCACCTTTTGTCGTCATTGCGACTCAGAATCCTGTGGATCACGAGGGAACGTTCCCTCTGCCCGAAGCCCAACTTGACCGTTTCATGATGCGTTTCAGCCTCGGCTACCCCTCGATGCAGGAGGAACTGCGGATGCTTGAATTGCTGCAGCACTCCCATCCAGTGGACCGACTCAAACCTGTCGCCACAGCAAGTGAGATTGTGGCTGCTCAGAAAGTGATCCGAAAAGTCCACGTCGATCCCCGTGTTCGCGAATACCTGCTACAGATCGTTTCACAAACGCGGCAGAATCCGGATCTCGCTCTTGGTGGGAGCCCTCGCGCAACGATCGCACTTTTTCGTTGTTCACAAGCAATGGCGGCGATCCGTGGCCGGGAATATGTATTACCGGATGACATCAAAAAAATCATTGCTCCAGTCATGAATCATCGCCTGATCGTGCGTCCCGAAAGCCGACTCCGTAAGATCACCGGTGAGAAGGTAATCGAGGAGATCGTTGGCGAGATTGCTGTCCCCACCATCGAAGCTTCGTGACGCATGGCTGATACGGATGCCCAAACCGCTTCGACGCCAAAACTTGCAATTCTGGCTGGCATCAGCGGACTGTTACTGGCAGGAATGATATCGGGTGCTGCATTGTGGATCATCGTAGCGCTCACTGCAGGAATCCTACTGGTCGTCAATTCTTTCCTCGCTAATACATGGTCGCGTTCGACGATTGCCACGCGTTCACGTGGCGACCAGGAAGTGAAAATTGGTTCACGGTTACCCATCGAAGTTGAACTGACCAACCACAGCAAGATGCCAGTCCTCTGGTTGCTGGTTGAAGATCTGATCCCCAACTGGGCCACGATCTTCGATCCACCGACTCTTCAAATTGAAGGTGACCGAATCAAGGTACTCTTGATCGGTGCCGGGAAAACGTGTTCACTCAGTTACGAAATCAAATGCAATCGACGGGGCTATTTCCAAATTGGTCCCACCGTTATGGAAACAGGTGATCTGATGGGTATGTACCGCCGGTATCGCGTTGGCACGCAACCGCAGTACATCACGGTCCTCCCCAACATCGTTGCCCTGAGTTCGTATGAGATTGGATCACGTCGTCCGATTGGTGAGATCCGCATGCGTGAAAACATCATGGATGATCCAACTCGGCTGCGTGGGATTCGTCAGTGGCAACCAGGCGATCCCATGCGCAGCGTTCACTGGGCAGCGACAGCACGAACAGGAACCCTGCACAGCAAAATTTATGAACCATCATCGATCGTAGGCGCAACGCTCATTCTTGATCTGCACACCAGCAGCAACCCAGAAAATCATGAACCGGTCAGGTGTGATCTTGCAGTCACTGCAGCAGCATCAATTGCCAACTCGCTTCACGACGCAAACGAACCAGTCGGACTGGCAACCAACGGCCGTGATGCGGCAGACCGGATTCGCCTGGAAGGCTGGGTGGGTGATCATCGTGTCCGCGGAGAAGCGCAGGCTTCCGCATCGATGAGTTCGGAAAACGAACGACTCAGACCGGTCATCATGACACCTGAACGCGGGCCAACCCACTTTAAACAAATGGTAAGAACCCTTGCTCGACTGGAACGCTCTGACGGCCTGACCTTGGCTGAATTGCTGGTGGAGTGCGAATCACAACTATCGGCAGACACGACACTTTTGGTGATATTGCAGCAATGCACAGCCGAATCCATGGGCGCAATGCTTGATCTAAAGAGACGAGGCAGGGCAGTCGCCGCGATCATCAATACGCACGACATCAACGACTATTCCAACATTGCTGGACCGCTGATTGCCGCGAGAATCCCCACATTTCATCTCTCGTCCCACGATACGATCTTGGATGTTTGTCGACAAACACTGCTGCGTTAGACACTGCTGCGACAAATCAGCGACCGCACCTGCAACCAACCTGGACGTTCACATTGTGTGATCGACTGAATCGAATTCAAACGAAGCGTAGAAGGGCATAATTTTTCTTTCCCTTCCGCATCACCATCACCGTTTCGCTTGCAAGATCGGACGAAGTCAGACGCTGTTTTTCATCACTCGCCCGAATGTTATTCACGTAGACCCCGCCTTCCTTGACCGCTCTTCTTGCTTCGCCACCACTGGCCGCCAGTTTTGCGTCCTGCAACGCCTGAACAATCCAGTAACCTTCCCCTTCAAGCACTTCCCGTGTGACTTCTTGGCTGGGAACATCGGCAAAGATTTCACTGAGACTGGCATCGGTCTGAACACCGATTTCACCGCCAAAGAGCATCTTCGAAGCTCTCAACGCGTTCGCCAGCCCTTCTTGTCCGTGAACAAAATCTGTCAACCACTCAGCAAGCCGATTCTGCGCGGTTCGTCGACCCGGATCAGATTTGGTTGCCTCATCCAGTTCGTCGTACTCAGCACGCTCGATCTCGGTCAAGTAGGCGATGCAGCGCATGACATCCGAATCATCCACGTTACGCCAATATTGATAAAACTGGTAGGGACTGGTACGACCAGGATCCAGCCAAATAGCGCCACTCTCGGTCTTGCCCATTTTTCGACCATCGCTGGTCGTCAACAAGGGTGCAGTGATTCCAAAAAGTTGCTGCCCCAACATTCTCCGCCCAAGATCAATGCCAGCTGTAATATTGCCCCATTGGTCGCTACCACCGGCCTGAATCAGGCAACCATGCTCTCGCGACAGATGCACAAAATCATAGGCTTGCAAGAGCATATAACTGAACTCGGTGTAACTCAGTCCAGCTTCGCTATCGAGCCTTGAGCGGACCGATTCTTTTCCCATCATGGCCCCGACAGGAAAGCTTTTACCGACATCACGCAGAAATTCAAGATAAGAATAACCGCGCATCCATTCAAAGTTATTCAGGATCACCGCGTTGTTACTGGACGAGCCACCATTGTCGTCTGATTCGTTATCGCCAAAGTCGAGGAAACGACGCATCTGGGAAGCAACGCCATCGACATTTTTCTGCAATTGCTCCGCCGACAGCAGGTTGCGTTCCTCACTTTTCCCGCTGGGATCGCCAATCATACCGGTAGCACCGCCAACAAGTGCGATCGGACGGTGGCCTGCTTTCTGAAACCGCCTCAGCATCATCAACTGCATCATACTGCCAACATGCAGAGAATCTGCGGTGGGATCAAATCCGATGTAGACAGTTTGCGGGCTGGTGGCGAGCAATTCCCCCAGTCCATCATCATCGGTGCACTGGTGTATCAGGCCGCGCCATTTCAATTCTTCCAGCAGATTTTGTTCGGGCATTTTTTTATCAGGCTTGATGGATCTGCATGGCGAGGATCGCCTCGGCCACTTGCAAGTCTTCAGGGTAAGTGATTTTCAGATTGTCTGCGGAGCCTTGCACCAAGGTGACATCGTGCCCCATTCTTTCGACAAGTTCAGCATCGTCTGTCGCAGGGCGTCCATTGTGCTTGTGATAGGCCTGTTTCAACAACCCGACGCGAAAAACCTGCGGAGTGAGCGCGAGCCACAGTTCACGACGATCGATGGTCAGACTTCCACCCCGTTCCAATTGCCCCCGTTTCACGGTCCCGGGCATCGGTGTCGCAAGAATGGCAGCCCCCGTCCGCTCGGCAGCCGCAAAGACCGCAGCCATATCCTTTGGGCGAACCAGTGGTCGAGCTGCATCGTGAATCGCAACGAATCCAATTCGGAGGTCATCCGCCAAGTGTTCGAGTCCCGCCTGCACACTATCCGTACGTTCGCTCCCGCCGAGCACTAATTCAATTCCCAATTGGTCTAGCATCGATGCATAGCGGTTACGAAACACCGGTTCATCGACCTCCGAGACCGCCAGCACCACACGCCCCACCGATTCGGAAGCCGCCAACCTCGATGCTGCATGAAACCAGAGTGGCTTGCCCGCCAATTCCGCAAACAGCTTGTTGCTTGCAGCCCCGAATCGTTGTCCACTGCCCGCAGCCGGCAGAATCGCGGCAATGGAACCTGGCTGCAGAGTAATTTGATCAGATAGTTGCATGGAAGAAACGACCACTCCTAGACGTTGTGAAACGATGCCAAAATTTGCAAGATAAGAGTGACGAGAGTTAGGTGTAGCAGCGTGAGTCGATGGTTACAAGCAAGCCTAAATGGATGTTCGTAGCAGGAAGATGCTTTGCTCAATATTTCACTCGCAATCTTCGTACTCTTCTTCGTCTTTTTCTTCGTCGTACTCGGCATCGGCTTGCCCGCTTTTGGTTTCGTCATCGTCTTCAGACTCGGACTCATCATCGTCATCTGCCGTACCATCTGCGGCTTGCATCTGACCTGCACTGTCTTCCTCGACTTCTTCCTCCTCATCAACCTCCAATCCCTGCATGGCCTGCCATTGAGCCATGGTCATGACAACTTCTCTTGCCTTACTTCCGTTGTAGTCGCCGACGATCCCATCTTCGGCCATGAAGTCAATCAGCTTGGCGGCACGACCATAGCCAATACCAAGACAGCGTTGCAGCAACGAGCATGACCCCCGACCTTCGCGAATGACGACCTCGATAGCACTATCATAGAGTTCATCTCGTTTCTTGATCTGCTCCATTGAAGTGCCATCTGCTCCCTCACCTTCGACCTCAACCTTCAGGTTCATCAACTCCCCAACGAAATTCTGCTCTCCCTTACTGCAGTGATCGCAGACGGAGTCAATTTCATCGTCGGAAAGGAAGGTTCCCTGGCCTCGAATCAGCGTGCTGGTACCTGGCCACAGGAACAACATGTCACCGTTACCCAGCAACTTATCAGCTCCATTTTCATCAAGTACCACGCGACTATCGGTCTTACTGGCAACCTGAAAACTGAGACGTGCCGGCAGATTACTTTTGATCAGACCGGTAATCACGTCGACCGTGGGTTTTTGAGTCGCAAGAATCAAGTGGATACCAACGGCACGACTTTTCTGTGCAAGTCGAATGATATGTTGCTCAACATCCTTACCCGCAGTCATCATCAAGTCAGCCATCTCATCTGCAACAATCACAATGAATGGCAGTTTTTCCGGTACGTCCTTGGTGGCATCCGCCTCATCGATTTCAAGACGCCGCATGATTTCTTCGCGACCCAAATCATTGAAACTGTTGATATGGCGAACGCCTACTTTGGCCAGCAGTGAATATCGTTCCTCCATTTTTTCAACGGCCCAAGCCAAAATTGCTTCTGCCTTTTTCATGTCTGTGATCACAGGGTGCATCAGATGAGGCAGACGGCCGTAACCACTCAACTCGACCATTTTCGGGTCGATCATCAGCATGCGAACTTCGTCAGGTCTGCAGCACATCAGCACTGAGGTAATGATGGCGTTGAGGCAGACACTTTTACCAGTACCTGTTCGACCCGCAATCAGAAGGTGCGGCATCTTAGCCAAGTCGACGACCATCGGATTCCCAGAAACGTCCTTGCCAAGGAACACCGGAATATTCATTTTCGCCGAGCGTGTGTCAGATTCCTCGATCACATCACGGAGACGGACTGCCTGCCGCGTCTCATTGGGAACCTCAATGCCCACCGTATTCTTACCGGGAATGGGCGCCACAATCCGGACACTGGGAACTCGCAAAGCAATCGCAAGGTCGTCAGCGAGACCGGTAATTTTGCTCAGTCGCAGCCCAGCTTCAAGTTCGATCTCATACTGCGCAATGACCGGTCCAGTTTCAATTTCGACCACTCGAATATTGAAACCAAAGTCTCGGAATGTTTCCTCGAGTACATGCGCTTTGCGACGTACTTCATGTAGTTGTTCTTCGTAACACACATCATCGCTTTGCTCAAGCAATTCTAGGCTTGGCAGACGGTAGTCTTCCATGCCTGTCTCTTATACACATCTCCGAGCCCACGAGACCG
>CAJXTM010000235.1 GCA_913061385.1 uncultured Rhodopirellula sp.
CGAGATCAGCCTCGGTCTCGTGGGCTCGGAGATGTGTATAAGAGACAGTTCGTAGCGAGCGTCTTTCGCTGTCACTCTCGGGCGTAAAACGTTGATGCCGCTATTGAGTCTGACTCGCCCAGCGTTGGCGAGCGACAGAGGATTTCGCCATGTTGGGGGTGTGACACATGGGGATTCCTTGTGACTTTGGTTTGCCCCCAAAAAAAGTGCGAACGCCACGCCAGCAGGCGTGAAACAGTGATTCCCACTCGGGGCGAAAGCCCCAGACTCAACTTTCCCGCTGCTTGATTACGGGAATTGCACGAGGGCTGGCTTTGTGGGGTAGCGTGTTTGCTGTGTTCATTTACTTGAATCAACGGCGGAGGATGATTCTGCCGTCGTGACGGGCGGGGACGCGGTTGTTTTCTGGCTGCCATCACTTGGCGCGTTGTCGGTCTCTGTTGCTGACGAGTCGCTGCCTGTTGAGTCGCTGCCTGTTGAACTTTTCGAGGGTGTGGCGGGCTGTGTCAGGATTGTCGAGTTGCTTGGTTGCCACGCTTTTGGGATTTGACCGTCGGACCGATTCGCCATCTGTTCCAGAACTTTTTGGTCCATTGAGTTGCTTCGGAACATGTATTCGCCGCTGCCCATCAAAAGGTGGGCACCGTTTGGGTGATCGCTTGCAAATCCCCCAACGTATTCCGGTGTCACGGGTGGCACGTTGGTTTGGGGGCCACGGATTCGTGCGAGTTCGGCATTGATTCGATGTCCTGCATCTCGCAAACTTGCTCGCGTTCCACTCATCCATCCCAAGTCTTCAGCATAGGGTGATAGCATTTCCCCAATGAAGAGCGTGTATCCCAGGCCATCAGGAATGTCATTATCTGTCATCACGCGATTCAAGATGAACGTGCCGTCATTGGTGGTGTTGATCGGGGTTTCTGTCGAGCCTGTTACCCCTGAATAGCACGTCGCGTTGTACCGAATGTCAGACGCCGATGGGCAAATAAAAGTCGGGATTCGCAATTCACGAACTTTTGCATTCTGTGCTGCATAGACACTCGCGTTCTGGTCAATCGCATCATAGACAACTTGAGCATCCAACATGGGCAGAATCGCTGCGGCCCAATTGTGGTGGAACCCCTTGGGTTGGCTGATGATCGGGCCGCTCTTTGCCTGCGTACCAATCGGGTAATGGCCATGGGTCAAATTGTAGGCTGAGATTGCAAGCGATATTTGAACAAGATTTTGTTCGCAGTTGCTGCGCCGCGTTAGTTCTCGCATACCTTGGATCGCTGGTAACGCCATCGCTATCATCACACCGATGATCGCAATGACCACCAGCAATTCAACAAGTGTGAAAGCTGGGCGGGAGGATGGTTGTTCATGAGTGTGACGTTGCATCGTGTCGCTTTCGGAAGAGTTTTCCAGGTCTTGTGTGGTTTCGGTATTCATGGAACGAGTCGGGTCAGGGAATCGCGCTCGGTGGTGCCAATTATTAATCGAGCGGTGACACTTTTGCTATCGCGGATAATTTCGATTTCTTCTCCGGTTCCAGAATTCACAGGAAGCAGCAATTTTGCCGATTTTCGGGCGGCGATCGATCCGTTTGTGCATTCGATCGCAGTGTCCAGTTGCTTGCTGAGTTGTCTTTGATTCCAGTCCTTTTTTTCCATCAACTCTCCCCGCAATGCCGTTTGCGTGAAAGCCATCACAACAATTGCAACTGCGGCAACTAGCAGCAGAAATGCCGCTCCCGATCGGCTTGGAAGCCGGCGTTTGGCAGGAACCGGTGTCTTGGAGAAATCTGCGAATGGTAATTTCATTGGAGTGTTCTCTGAGGTCTGACACTATTTTTGAGACGAGCTTCGATCACCCAAACAGTTTGTTTGTTTGGCAAGTCAATTTGCAATTTCATTCGCTTGTTCGAGATCGTTACACGAGGTTTTGATTGCTTAGGCAAAAGAAATCGTTCCAAGCTGCGGTTGCTTCCGTCGGCTATTTCGGTGCGAGTTAGAGTGCCGTTCAGTTCATTCCAATCGTAGATCGTTTTTGACTTTTCGTGCTCAAGTGTGACGGGCCATCCGGAGGCTTCGACGGTTGTGGATAGCGTTTTTGCGGCATCTTCACGGACTATCTCTGCCATCCGCAACGCATCTTTGCGACTTTGTTTCGCGTGTGCGGACTGGATGCTGTTTTCGGTGATTGCGTTCATAATCCCAACGGTGGATAGTGCAAGCAAGGATAGCAGCGATAACGTTGTGAGTACCTCGATCAAGGAATAGCCTTGCCACGCCGCTCGTCTGGTCGGCATCGGATTGCTTGTGGTTTTCTCGTTTGCTGGACCGGCAAACGATTGTTTTTTATGACTGCGAATTGATTTCAACACGCTGGTGTCTTGCGGGAGGGCCTGCTCACTCATTTGGCGCCTCCGTTTGTAAGGGGGGTGGCGAGGGTGCACCGGAAGACTCGATTTTGCTGGCGTTGGGCGGGCTGGAATCTGGTTCAAAAATCCATGTGTGCCTGACTACACCGCGTGTGTCATTTGTCTCGACTGTGATGGTGAAATGAATGCCGTTGAGACTTGGGCCGGAGGTGTTCTCGGTTTCGAAATTGGAACTGTCGATGGCCACGCTCCTGCCACTTGATAGGGTTGTTTCTTCGGCCAGTCGCTTTGAATAAGATGTTGCATCTGCCCACGGTGCTTGCTGGAGAAGTGATGCGGTGTTTTCAGCAATTAGAGTCGCAGCAACGCGTTCATCAGCCTCGCGGTTCAAGGCCTCGGATGTACCAATCCATTTTAAAAGAGCGATTGAGCATGTTGTGAGGATCAGTGCTGCCACGGCGCACTCGATCAACAGGCTGCCATGCCTGAGGTGTTTGTCTCGGCATCGAACGTAATCCTTCGGGGCATGATGGTGCGGGGTGCGATGGTCATTGCAGTCACCGCGACACGTTGCGTTTTGGTTAGTTTTCGGAAGTGTTTGATGCATGGGGGGTGACTTGAGGCTAGCTCAAACCTTTTGTCAGGCCGTAAATGTCTGAGAAAAACGCGGTAGCAAAGGGCGCGATAGTAGCGGCCAGAATGAGCAGCACCAGAGGGAAAAGGATTGCCATCAGCCAGCTCAGGTTTGAATCTGCTCGACGAGTGCTCTGTTGGGCGATTGTGCGAAATATTTCTGCGGCTCGTTGAGGTGGCGCACCCTCGATCCACGCACGCTCCGATTCGTCAATCCATCCTGCCTTTGCAATCGCACTTGCATTCGAGTTGCCACTCTCGATGGAGTTGAGTGCCAAGCTGAAAGGTTTGTGCTGGCTCCCGGGACTGACTTTTTGACCAAGCTGGCAGAAGGTCTCGATGGGGCACCCGATATCGATTGCTGTGGCGATTCCTTCTAAGGTTGCTGAGCGGCGTTCGGCGGCTCGTGGAAGTAGTGGCATCCAAGAAAAAGATGCAAGTCTGGGAGCTAGATCAAGGATCAATGCCAAGTAGGTGGAAATCACGCCGAGGCCAATTGCCGATGCAATGATTCTAATCGCCTGAGCATTTCCCGCGATTAGGCGTTCCCCGTCATTCCTGGCGAAATCGTTGGCGATTGATTGCAGCATTGGGGCGATGAATGAATCGTAGAACAGCGTGCAAATGAAGATTGCCATCGTGATGAAAATGAGGTAGTAGAGTTGGCACGCGGTTGAGAGGTTGCTTTGGCTTTGTGCAGCACTGCGAATCACTGACCTTGGTTGCGGAATTGCTTGCTGCTGATCGATGGGGAACGCAAGTGCCATTGCTGTTTCAATTTCAAGAGGCAGCTTTGATGCAACGGCTGCATCCAATGGCTCCTCCCCAGCGGCAAGGCGTTGTTCAAAGTTTGCGCATTGATCCCGGAGCGGCCCGGAATTGGCGAATGCTTTGGCAATGCGGCCCAAAGGTCCGCTGATTTGGACCGTAGTGCGTACTGCCGAGTTGAAGCTTTTGATGTAGTTACGCCGTCTTCGAGCTCTATTCTCGCAATAGAACAAGATGACGAGTACCGAAAACAAGAGGCCGAAAATGCTTTTCAAAACGACAGTCAAAAAGCATATCGCCATAATGAATGCGATCGTGCCGATGGCCTTCATGGCCTTCGCTGTTGATCGCTTTGGTCGGGGAGCTGATGTCATCGCTGAATCTGTTAGCCAGTACTTGCTAATAAAGTTGGAAAACGAGGCTGGAGAGGGAGCCCCAAAAGGTTCCCAAGGTGGTTGAGATCGAAAACAATAAAATGCCCCCTGCGATTAGGATGGAGGCTACCGGTGTAGCTGCTAACAGCACGCTCAACTTCCGTTTAGCGGATGCATCATAATGTTCGGATACGACTCGCCAGTCTTGTTGAGCAATGGAATCGGCACGGGAAAGGATGGTGACCAGCACAGCTGTTTCGCTGGTGCAGGAGATGTCCTCCGGAATCGCGGGGCGTCCGGCCTCTACTCGAACTGCAGCGTCTTCAATCCAGTGACGTTGGGCACGGCACTGAAGGCTGCTGGCCGTAATTCGAAAAGCTGTCGGATACGGGCAGCCGAGGGAAAGTAGTCGTCCCATTGCGTTGCCTGTCGTTGTCCAGTCGATGGCGGTCCGCAGGCCTCTGAAACCAGGTACATAATTCAGGAACCAGGCAAGAGGCAATGCGATACATAAAACGCAACTCAACGCGAATAACGCAAGCGGTGCGAAATCATGAAATGTTTTTGATGAGGCGTTGTTCGGAGAAAGCGAGTCGATCGCTTCGTGTGTGCTGAATTGGAAGTACCAAGTTATCAGAGTGGAAAGAGCCGCCATGGTAGTGACGGCTAGCCAGTTCGAAATGGCACAGGATTTGGCTTTGCTCAGCAATTCGTTGCGTTCAATACAGTGTTGGGACCAGCCGATGAATGCCTCTGGGTCCGCAGAGGGTGACGCCTTGATTTTTGCTGCCACCTCGTCCGAGTTGTGCAAAGTCATAGGGGGGACACCTCACGGTAAATGGGTGCGATGAACAACGCGACCAATGTGAGGATGAATAAAATCCCGAGCCCAAAACTTACCAAGCTCGGGATGATGCGATGTAACAAAACTTCGCGACGACGAAACTTGTTTTCACAAGCGAACGCTAGCTGCCTGAGGTGCGCACGGCGTATTAGCTTGGCTTCCGAATCACTGCGTGGTCCCTCGCGTTGCGTATGATTGCTATGGAGTTCAAAGGCTTGGCTAACCATCGAGTGGGATTGTTCACGCTCTAGTAATTCCCGTACACGGGGCGTAGAAAAAGATGCATTGGTTGTCTGGAGGAGTTCATCTTCGTTTGCCATCATCGCCGCAGTGCGAATGGCTTCGTTTTCTGGCACGTTACCTTCTAGTTGAGAGGCGAGTGCGGAATAAAACAGGTATCGGCTCAGCGAAGCAGGTAATCGCCGCGGTTTGTAGAGCATGGACACTGATGCCGCGACAAGGACTGTCACGATACAGGGAGGTAGCCACCAATACGTGTGAATCCAGGCCGAGGTTTGCACTGTCGCGGGTGGCCATAACGCGATCAGATTGTTGTTCTCGCGTACCAGTGGGGCCAGGCTAGTCACGAAGAGAATGTAGGCAATGATGCAAAGTAGGCATGGATAAAACCAGTTCAGTCTGATTGTGTTCTTGAGCTCGTCGCGGCTTCGTAGCAATTCCGCAAGGCGATAAAGAAGTTCCGGAGTGCCTGTCTTTTCGGCGCCCCGGATCGCGGCGGCAACTTGGCTTCCGTCAGCAAGTTCCAGTTTCCCAAAGCAAGATTCAAGGGTCTCGCCTTGCTCCAGGGACGTCAGCAATCTCGAGGCGACTTGCGCAAGGCAACCACGTTGCTGTTTTGCAATGCGACGCAGTGAGTCGGAGGCCGGGAGTTTTAGTTCGATTGTCGAACCAAGCTCCTCGAGCAGATCAGCCAGTTGTGGGTCTTTTAAATGCGGCATTGCGAGTTTTGTCAACTCAGGTGGCTTGTCGTCACCATGCATTGGTTGCTGGAAGAACTTCTCTCGGGATAAGCATCGGGTTAGAGACTCATTTTCTGTGTCGCGTTGCTGACGCAACACAATCAATCTGCAGCACGAATCAAAGGAGCTCCTTCACTTGAGTCTAGTGGATGCTCATCTAGGCTGCACCAGAATGCATGACAATGATCCAATTTTTACAAGTAGCGACAATGTTCTGGAAAGAAACGACTTGTCGTGAAGTCGGTATTTTAGAAGCCTCCGTTTTTAGGAACAGCGAGTTAAATGGGGACTCAGCGTCGGTTGTTTTTGCCATGACGTGCGATTTTTTAAAAAAGTGACGTAGGGCGAAGGAGACGTTACGTCAGAACCGTATGCTGCAATACCCTCACATTGTTCGGGTTGGTCGGTTCGTCCTAGGTATACAACCTGTCTCTTATACACATCTGACGCTGCCGACGACTCCTTACGTGTA
>CAJXTM010000236.1 GCA_913061385.1 uncultured Rhodopirellula sp.
GATCAGCCTCGGTCTCGTGGGCTCGGAGATGTGTATAAGAGACAGGTACAAGGCTCAGGAACACATTCACCGCAGTATGCTGACCTGCGATTACTAGCGATTCCGGCTTCATGCAGGCGAGTTGCAGCCTGCAATCCGAACTGAGGTACGGTTTCTAGGATTTGCTCCACCTCGCGGTATTGCGTCCGTTTGTCCGTACCATTGTAGGACGTGTGCAGCCCTAGACATAAAGGCCATGAGGACTTGACGTCATCCCCACCTTCCTCCGGTTTGACACCGGCAGTCTCTCTAGAGTCCCCGGCATTACCCGCTGGCAACTAGAGATAAGGGTTTCGCTCGTTAAGGGACTTAACCCGACATCTCACGACACGAGCTGACGACAGCCATGCAGCACCTGTGCAAGAGCTCCCCGAAGGGCACTCTCTATTTTCATAGGGATTCTCAAGCATGTCAAATCTAGGATAAGGTTCTTCGCGTAGCCTCGAATTAAGCCACATCCTCCACCGCTTGTGTGAGCCCCCGTCAATTCCTTTGAGTTTCAGCCTTGCGACCATACTCCCCAGGCGGAACACTTAACGCTTTCGCTACGGCCGAGAGGATGTGGAAGTCCCCTCAACCCAGTGTTCATCGTTTACGGCTAGGACTACCGGGGTATCTAATCCCGTTCGCTACCCTAGCTTTCGTGCCTCAGCGTCAGAAAAGATCCAGTGATGCGCTTTCGCCACCGGTGTTCCCTATGATATCAACGCATTTCACCGCTCCACCATAAGTTCCCATCACCCCTATCTTCCTCGAGCTTGGGGGTTTGAAACGCAATTCCACGGTTGAGCCGTGGGCTTTCACATCTCACCTACCAAGCCGCCTACGCACGCTTTAAGCCCAGTGATACCGAATAACGTTTGGACGGTTCGTCTTACCGCGGCTGCTGGCACGAACTTAGCCCGTCCTTCCTCTGAAGATCGGTCAACCATGAGAGATAACTCTCATGGACTTCCTAACTACTGACAGCGGTTTACAACCCGAGGGCCTTCATCCCGCACGCGGCGTCGCTCGGTCAGACTTTCGTCCATTGCCGAAGATTCTCGACTGCAGCCACCCGTAGGTGTCTGGGCAGTGTCTCAGTCCCAGTGAGCCGGGTCATGCTCTCACACCCGGTAACCATCGAAGCCTTGGTGAGCCATTACCTCACCAACAAGCTAATAGTACGCGGTCATATCCTCGAGCGGAATCACACCATTTGATCCGAAGATGTTATCCGGTATTACTGCCAGTTTCCCAACACTGTCCCGGTCTCGAGGGCAACTAACCACGCGTTACTCTCCCTTTCGCCACTGTCTACCTCTTAGCAAGCTAATTGGTGTCTCGTGCGACTTGCATGCCTAATCCACGCCGCCAACGTTCATTCTGAGCCAGGATCAAACCCTTCAATTTTGTATCGATTCACCAGTGCCGCCGAAGCGTCACCGGGAGAAATCAAGTTTAAACCGAAAGTTGATTCTGCTCCGGGGCCTTCGGTTAAAGGCCCCAGCGATTCGCCATTTAGTTTTGTGCTGCATGAAGTGTCACAAGTGACACTTACAATACAACCAAATAGCAACCTCGCACTGCTGAACTCAACAGAAGTTTCATCACCAAATTGTCAAAGATCGGTAAACCTCGAGGCCCGATGGTTCCACCTAAACTTCCGAAGAAGTAAGGCAGTCGGGTGACCCGCGGTTGGTCCCACAATATGTGGGACAGTGTGTTTTTCGTCAACCGGTCAAAGCTTGAAAAGTTATAAAACTTTTCGGCTTGATTCGGCCGTGTGGCTCACCAAAGTGCTCTGCGAAGAGCGTGGTTGCCTCACTGACGAGGCGGAAAGATAGAGGGCCTCCCGCCCGATGACAAGAGCCGTTTGCAAGTTTCTGATTAAAAACTCTGATTGACTCCCACAGAGGGTATTCATCGGTCGTGGTTTCGAGCTGACAGTAGCCTGAATACCAGTCTTTTGGGGATTTATTTGCGTTCGGGATTCATTTGGTCGGTCCGAAAAACTTTATCGAATTTACTGACAGAACTGGGGGCTGTCGTGGTTTGTGTGTAATTTCGGCGCGTTTTCTGCACTTCGGTCACCGCAATTTTTATTCCTCAGACATCATTTGTGGTTCTCACGCGGTCCTCGCATGCATCTTTGATCAGCCAAATGGTGCGAGTTCACGACCGCAAGGATGAGAAATGCGTGAGTAAGCAACAGCCGGGGCTCGGAGACACTGCTCGCGATCAGGGCAACACATGCCATGATGCGAACGTCACGGATGGGTTGCGGGTTCGGGCATCTGACACGGAACGACTGGCTTTTGTTGCTCTAGGCAGCCTAGAGTCGCGACGGCTTCTTGGTGTGCCAATTGCCGATGCTGGCCTTGTTCCCGCGAGTACAGCTGGTGGTCACCTCGCTCCCCCCCCAAAAAAACGCTTCTCTCTCGCCTGAGGGGAGAGGCTCTGCTTCTGTCGAAGAGCCAGGGGACCGCTGCTTGTGGGTCGTTGGGAGCCGATTTAGCCCGCTCTGAAGTAAACACGACTAAAGCAATGCTCGTCGGTGCGACGCGATAGTGTTAGTTCAGCTCGCTAGCGGAATTGAGCGACGCGCAGAGCTGCTGGTCTAGGATCGTTAGTAGGTCAGGATCAATGTTAATTCGCTGAAGCACGGCATCACTGGGTGGGTCAAGCTTGTTATTCCTGATCGACGCTCGCCCTGATCGACTGCAGAGATAGTTCGCTATCGCTACGCAGCAAATCGCTTCTGCGTGAGGGCTTTCAAGCTGGTTGTCAGCGTCATGGTGGTAACGTGCCACGGCTTGGATTTCTTCTGATAGCCCCCATTGCCTCAGAATCGCTTCACCAAGTTGACCATGGTCCCAGCCGTGTAACTCACGTTCAATGGTATGCGTGGGGGATAGGTCATCAACTTGTGCGATGACTGCTTGGAAACTGTCGGGGCCAAGTCGCTGGCTGGCGCAGATTCCAATGTCGTGCATTACTCCTGCAATGAAAATGAGTCGTGGATTGCCATTTCCGCTGCTTCTGGAGATCATCGAAGCCACGGCAGCGACTGACATGCAGTGTTTCCAAAGCGCTGCGCGTTCGAAAAGGTCGACTTTCAGATTTGGCAGGAACAGTTGGTACGTGAAGTTTACGACCGCAAGTCGCGCCATTTCGTCATGTTCCATCACTCTTTCTGCTTCTGCGAGTGATTCGTAGGGGCGGCTCATGTTGAACAGTGGGGTATTGCACCATCTGAGCAAGCGAGTGGCAGTTTCCTCGTCAGCCTCAAGCCAGCGAACGAGTGTGTCGTTAGTTCTGCCTTTGAAATCACCCGTGGCAATCAACCGCCTACCCCCGGGTGGCAATGTGAAATCCAGTCTCGCCTGCGAAATGCGTTGGGTGAGTTTGTTGGTCATTGAGGTGGACGAGTTGAGCACAGCTCAATCTCCTAGGGCTTGTCACACTGCTTGGGAACTTCCGTGTTCTCAACGGATACCTCGTGGTGGCTGTCGTCATGGGTGCGCAGGTTCGAGCTGGGCGGTCAAACAATAATCGGATGGCTAAATGTTTCGATATTAAGGATTGTGCGGCAGTTCTCTGAGCAGTGTGCGAAGCCGCGAATTGATGTGCACAGCACGTTTGAGCACGGCAACAACAGCTGGTTTGTCTTTCGCTTGGAGAACTCGCTGCAGGCAGCAAGATTGGCTTCGTTTTGGTCTCGCAGGATGTTGGTTCACCTTGGGGTGGCCATCGGAAGGGATTTGGGTCTCGTTTGGGCTGGCTCTGCGGGTTGTGGGTTTTGGATGCCGGGATTGATGTCTTCGGTTCAATCTACATTTGTTGTTTTTCTGCTGTATGGGGGGGCTGACGACGATATTTGACGATAGTAAAGGCCTGCCGCACGCGGCCACGCAGCGCGGTTTTCAATTTGTTGCATCGGACGTTTTTTCAATGACCAAGCCATCGGAAGCTGATAGCGATCACGGCGTTGATCAAAAACTGGATTCGCTTATTTCTCGCATTCAGATGTTGGGTGGCGAAGTTAATCGTGCAAACCAAGAGTCGCGGTCAGCGGTCGGCCCTGCTTCGGTTGAAGCTAAGTCTGGGGGTGTCGAGGGTAAAGCGGGCGAGGGTTCCAGTGATGCGAGGGCAGGAGCAAATCCGTCTGCTGAAGCGGTTCAATTACGAAGTGTCCAGACTTCTTCTGTGCCGCAGGTTTCCATGTCGCAGGTTCCTGTGCCGTGGCCAGTACGGACTGCAAGGCCAGGGGGGCAGGCTCTGATTGGGCATCTGCCTGATGGCTTCACGTCAAGTTGTGATGAGCCTTGGAGACCAAGTGAACCTGCCGATTTGCTAACGGCGGGGATCAATGAGACGCTACTGGAAACGCTGGTCTATCGCTATTTGATTAATGTCGGGGAGGCAGAAGGGCGAAAAATTGCTGATCAGGTAAAGTTGCCGTTCACCATGATTGAGCCACTGTTGGCGCGATTGAAAATGGAGCAGCACGTCGCCTATAAAGGCGCAACGGCGACTCACGATTACGTGCACGTATTGACTGAGGCCGGTCGCAGCATTGCTCGAAGTCACATGCGTGATAGTAGCTATTACGGTGCATGTCCAGTTTCATTGTGTGATTACATAGCCAGTGTTCAGTACCAGGCGATTGATGGGCAGCGTCCGGGAAAGGATGATCTTCGCGAGGCATTTCACGACTTGTTGATCAATCCTCGAATGCTCGACAAAATCGGGCCTGCAGTGGCGAGTGGCCGTGGCATGTTTCTGTTTGGGGCTCCGGGAAATGGGAAGACCTCGATCGCAGAGCGTATCACAGCCGCTTTCGGTAAGTATGTCTGGATTCCCCGAGCGGTCGACGTTGCCGGCGAAATTCTGCGTATTTACGACCCTATGTGTCATCGCAGTGTCATGCCCGATTCAGGCAGCGGTTTGCTTGACAGCGGCAGTTTCGATAAGCGATGGGTCCGTATTGAAAGACCAACGATCATTGCCGGCGGTGAATTGACGATGGATATGCTGGAAGTTCAAAGCAGTCCCGATACCAACATTAGTGAAGCGCCTCTTCAGGTCAAAAGCAACTGCGGTATTCTTGTAATTGATGACTTTGGTCGGCAGAAAATGCGAGTGGATGAGTTGTTGAACAGATGGATTGTTCCCTTAGAAAAGCGTTACGATTTTTTGACCATGGTCAGTGGAAAGAAGATACAGGTGCCGTTTAATCAGATGGTAATATTCAGTACCAACTTGGAACCTCGGGATCTGGTGGATGATGCCTTCTTGCGGCGGATCCCCTACAAAATTGAGGCTACGGACCCGAGTGAGGATGATTTTAGGGCCCTGTTCAGGGTTTTCTGTAAGAGCATGGGGATACCGTTTTGTGATGACGCGATCGAATATCTGATCGAAACGCACTACCGTGCCGTGGGGCGTCCTATGCGGATGTGTCAGCCTAGAGACCTGTTGCTGCAAGTAGAGAATTACTGCTTGTACAATGAAGTAACGCCAGAGCTGAGAAACGAGTACTTCGATTTTGCCTGCGAAAACTACTTTTCCATGATGTAAGGTCATAGGCTAGACCGTCGACTTGCGTCTCGGGTCTGGTAGGCCGGCGGTGCTGGTGTCTGGTGGTCAAACGCATTTCTTTTGCGAAACGCATCTTTGTAATTATTGGTTGCGGACTTGCCCACGTAGGGGGTGAGGCGGATGGACGCATTGTCCCGCCGTCCTTATTTTGTTTGCCATGAATTGCGTGGGTTAGCAGGGGGAAGGTTTCTCTCTAGACTGTGTTGAAATCGCTCGCCAGTTGTGCGGGCGAGTGTTCGTCGCGGAGCAGGTGGTGGACCGGCTTATGTCCAATTTTCCAGTTTTTGACCCTGCATCTCCGCAGGCAGAAGCGATTCGTGATCTGTTTGTGCAAGTGCTGTGGATCAGCGGCGGTATTTTTGCCATCGTCGCGGGCTTGATTTGCGTTTCGCTCTTCAAGTTTCGCTCCAAGGGTAATTTGCCAACTCAAGATTTTGGCAGTCATCGCAAAGAAATCGCTTGGATTGCGGCGCCAGTTGTCGTCGTGTTGTGGATCGCTGCTATCAGTGCCAAGTTGGTGCTGACCTTCAATGCCGTTCCGCAGGCTCATCCGCCCGGTGAGCAGGTTGCTGACCTGATCGTGACGGGGCACCAGTGGTGGTGGGAAATCCAATATGCGGGTACTGACATTGTCTCGGCCAACGAAATACACATTCCCACTGGCAAGCGTCTGCGGGTTCAGCTTTCTTCCGCAGATGTGATCCACTCATTCTGGGTCGCTCGGCTCGCGAGAAAAATGGATGCCATCCCCGGGCGCTGTCTCTTATACACATCTCCGAGCCCACGAGACCGAGGCTGATCTCG
>CAJXTM010000237.1 GCA_913061385.1 uncultured Rhodopirellula sp.
AGATCAGCCTCGGTCTCGTGGGCTCGGAGATGTGTATAAGAGACAGCTCTTGAGGTGCCGAAATGATGCTTTTGCGATAACCAGCCTCCAGTTTCCTCGTACCCTCAACCTGTTTCAGCTTTTCAATCGTCTGCCGATAAACGGGACGCAGCGTTTCCTTGACAGCGTCATCGATTCCAGAGCTCGCGTCGATCGAAGCCCAGTCCTTCTCAACCCCTGCCAGCGTCAAATCATTTGGCTTGTTCTCACCGGCAGGCCCATCTCCATTTGCACCCGCAGAAACTTCTGACGGGTCTGTTTGATTGAGGGCTGGCGGATTCACACCCGATGGATTTTCGGTTTGGCCACCTTGGTTGGAGGTTTCATCCGATTTCCCAGCTGTGCTAGCGGCACGCGGGGAGCTCAGAGCTTCCGTTGTCCCCGGTGGGACCTGTGAGCCTTCCTGAGCAAAGACTGCACGCGAGGTGCCGAGAGTGAGCAGCACGAGCGTCACCGCCAGTACCAACCAACCCAAATTACCGTTCACTCGTAATGAACGCAAAAAAAATATCTGACCAACCTTCGACATCAAGTCCCCCGTCTCCATTCGACTTGTAGCCTGACTCTACGCACAGGCTTTCCCGCAATGCGGCCGACAGACGACCGCATTTATCTCCTTATCTAACATTTGACCGCTCTGATCAAGAAGCATTTTCCTCGATTCGGGGAAGCTTCTTGATTGCAAATGAAAGCATGATCCAGGTCCAACCATTGAAGAGCAATTCCAGCCCAACGAACAACCCGATCACCCACAAAACACCGGTTGGACCGTCTGGCAAATGCCGGAATGCTCGAAAGATGATCAAGCCAAGCATCAGTGTCACGATGCCGTTGACCAACCCCCATCCCCATTGCGGGTACTTTTCGACCAACGCCATGATGATCCGGAAACTGCCACCGACCACAAACAGGCCTGCCAGCATAAGAGTGAACAAAGCCAATGATTCCACTGGCATTTCGGTGATCATGAATCCCGCCACCACATAGACCAGTCCACCGAGAATATGGACAAAAAACGCACTCCACTTACCCGCCCAGAAGGCACTGATCACAGTCGTCACGCCACAAATGATCAGGATGGCTCCAATCAGAACGACGACGCCTACTGAAGTAAAAAGTGGATAGGCAATCGAAAAAACGCCAGCCAACACAAGCAGAACGCCCGTGATTAAAAAGCACCACCATTCGTTACTAAGATGGCTCAATTCGTGCTTTTTAAACTCTTTCAGTGACGCCTTTAATTCACCCGTCTCTACATTGCTCATGATGTTCTCCTGTTACCAACGAAACTATGACTACAGCAGAACAACCAATTGCGGTCTGCATCGCAGGCTCAATTTATAATCAAACCCTGCGGACGACCTGCCACCAAACAGGATTTATTTACAGGGATTCACCATTGCAGGTCCGAATGTGGTGAGCACTCAGGACAGCCGGTGTGTCGGCGTAGTGTCTCACAGCAGAAGTCCAGCCACAGCTGACGGCCCCCCTCTCTCGGTTAGGAGCCGAAGGACTGGGAACTGCCGAGACAGCAAGGCCCCCATTCACAACCTGACTAACGGTCCGGCAGCAAACAATAAAAGCCCCTACGGGGAAAAACGCCCGATTAACCATCGGCAATGCGTGACTTGCTGCGATATCCTGTCATCGGCACGCCATACCAGCAGCAGCCTTAAAACAGCCCCTGCTGCAAATTCCCATCGCGGATCTCGCTGGCGTAGCTTCCATCAATCGGAAGATTCAACGAGTTGAGGTAGCCCTGAAACTCGATGAATGGAACCGGAAAATTGAAGCAGGAATCGACCCAAAAACATCATTTCAACAACGACTCAGACTGCCATCAGGCAATTCTGTTCATCATTTTGTCCTGAGACGAAACGATAGTTCAGATCGGTGGGTTTAGCATTCCAGTACGCTGTAAGCTCTTTTCGCAATTGGAGCCTGGCTCGACTGATGCGGCTTCGCACAGTCCCCATCGTCAGGTGAAGGACATCAGCGATTCGCCGATAATCACAACCTTCGAATTCACGCAATCGCAGAATTTCGCGATGATGATTGTCGAGACGCTGCATCGCAAGGTTAACCGCTCGGCAATCCTCTGTTCGCTCCAGATAAGCCAACGGCCCGTCAACGTCGTGACACGATGCTCGACCTCCGGGCTGACAATTTTCATGTGTCTCATCCAGAGAACCCAAACGATGTCGGTTTTGCAAGTAATAACGTCGGGAGTTCAGGGCAATTCGATAGATCCAGGTGTAGAACCCACTCTCACTGCGAAATGAACTCAGGTTATTGAAGGCACGTACAAACGCGTCCTGAACAATGTCATCGGCAAGGCCCGTGCAAGTGACCTTGGCTCGAATTGCGGCGATCAATCGTCCTTGATATCGATCGACCAACAGAGTGTAAGCACTCTGGTCGCCTGCCAAAGCAGCTGCGATCAATTGAGAATCACTGTCATTTCCATCGACAGAACATACGGTAGAAGATTGAATTTGCATTGGAAACCTGAACCATGAATCGTGTTACAGCCGATGCCATGAAGTCTTTGATTGATGCTGGCTGTCATTCAGGAACGCGGTCGACAGCGAACAGGTCCGCAGTATTTTCCAGAAAAGTTCCCCGGTTTTTTTCAAGATTACAGAAAGTCACAATCTAGTGTTCAGGCAGCACTGAGATTCAGGCACTGAGAAGCTGATCCTGCTGGGGAGCCTCCCAAATCCACGCTTAGCACCCAAGCCGCTCATCACAGATGCACAGGGATGAATCGCTTGATCTCATTCGGCTTCGGCTCTGGCACGGGATTGATCCATGGGATGGAATCCCCACGCTGATGAATTTCCGCGACGGTGCGTTTGAAGAGGGGAACAATCTTGCCCAACATTTCACGCTCGCTGCTGCCCACGGCCTCAAGTCCAGCAAGATTGGCTACCCGCCCCCGATAGACTCCGCCCTCTGCATTTAAATGAACAATGCAGGGAAAAGCCGGCACCTCGACCTGCGCCATTGGTGGCTCGGGAGTTGGTGAGTCAGTTGACGGTGATGAAGCCGCAGACGTTGATTTTTCCTGTGACATGATTTTCTCTTTTCCGCACTTTTTAGAATACAGTGAGTTTTGAAACCGCAACCAACCGCACCAGTTGTTATCTACTGCGAACCACTTACTCCTGGCCAGACTCACGCACCAACTGATGAATGCCCTCCATGATCCGTGATTCAACTGAGCTGTCAAATGGGCCGGGAAAAGTAGTGTAGCGCATTGCCTCGCCTGCTTCGTAGCCGCCTTCCTGCAAAACCCGTTCGCTGGGCAGATATCCGAACACATCATTGCAATAACCAGCGGTCCAGACTGCAGTTCGTGATGCGTCCGATAATTCCTGCTGGCACCTCAGTGAGTAGTCGACGACTGCCTCACCGCAAATACCAACCAGTGTCAGATCATCTCCGAATCGTGCCACTTGTAGCGGAAAGTGGTCGAACTCTGTTTCGATGGTTCCGCGAGCGTCCAATTCATCGAGCAAGCCACGAGCATGAATACGAATGTACTTGTTACCCGACTGAACTTGTTTTTCGAGTTCTGCCCGTGATGGTGGTTCCGCAAACTGCAGCGTCACATTCTTGAGTGCCACGTTGAGTGATCCCCTCAATTCAGTCTGTTTTTTCGTAATCAACGCCGTTTCGACACCATTCGCAAGCGCACGGCCATGTTGCTTCGCCAAGTCAAGAGTTCGACGGGGGTAAGGATTCTGATCAGCCGAACAGCCATTCATGAACATGGCGATACTGCCAGGATGAGATTCCTGCACGAACTGCTGGGCAAAGCCCGGGTAATCCCCGCACAGCTGCTGAAAGCTGAGCGTGGTGGCGTGACATGCGTAGCCAAACAGAACTGCTTTCAATTCCCCTGCATCAGTTTCCATTCGAAGTACAGGGACCTGATGATCGGTGGGACCATCAGGATTTGGACTGTTAATGAAACCCTTATCGGTAGGGAACCGGCGATTCATGGCAAACCCGGCCCGAGCGTAACTGTAAAACAGACGCGTCGGTTCAACCTGCTTGACGACCTGGCCCACCAGGGTGGCGATTTGCTGAGCAATCCATCGCACGTATTGCCTGGAAAGTGCGGCATAGCGGACGTCGATTCCCAAGCGTAGCAACCGCTCACTGCGCAACTCCGGCCCACAGTGTGTATGCGAAGCGTTCATGAGCAGACTTTTCCGCTCTACACCATACTGCTTCACCTGGGTTTCCACTGCCATTCGCAATTCTCTGGTAATTCCCAGCAGATCAGTAGTCACAATCACAAGCCGATTGCCATCCAGGTCTTCCACAACGAGGACTTTAGCAAAGAGATCGTGTATTTTTTCATCTGCAGGCTTATCCCGAGCAGCATATCCGCCCATCCAAAGCGAAGCCTTGGGCGTGATCACAACAGCACCGACGGCAGCACGCCAACAACAGGGATCTGCACCACTCGATATTTGCGGTAAAGACGCGGCACTTCCGCCAAGCCACAATGCAACTACCAACCCAAGTACACGGCACATAGATCACCTAAAAATGTGTTCCAACATGTAGCAGGAAACGCAGGCTGAACATCAAAAGGCAGCCCACGAACTGCCCCATGGTAAACCGTCTACTCAGGGGGTGCTTAATTCAACAACTCAAGAGCGTGATTGAAGGTATCACTGGGCCGCATGGCCAGAGCAGTTTTCGCTGCGTCCGGTTGATAGTAGCCGCCGATATCGACTGCAGTACCCTGAGCAGCATTGAGTTCTTCAACGATGGTTACTTCCGCTTCGCTGAGGGTTTTCGCCAACTCAGTGAATCGTTGCTGCAGATCTAAATCCTCGGTTTGTGCCGCAAGTGCCTCTGCCCAGTAAAGCGCCAGATAGAAATGGCTCCCTCGGTTATCCAACTCATTTACTTTGCGACTGGGTGATCGATCATGATCGAGCAATTTCCCCGTCGCCTGATCAAGCGTTTTGGCTAATACCAACGTGCCTTGGTGGCTGGTTTTATTTCCGAGGTCTTCCAGCGAAACAGCAAGTGCAAGAAACTCACCAAGGGAATCCCATCGCAGATGGCCTTCCTCGACAAACTGCTGAACATGCTTAGGTGCTGAACCACCAGCACCCGTTTCGAAGAGGCCCCCACCTGCCAACAGAGGCACGATCGACAACATTTTTGCACTGGTGCCAAGTTCAAGAATCGGGAACAGATCAGTCAGATAATCACGCAGCACATTGCCTGTTACTGAGATAGTATCCAGACCATCTTTTGCCCGCTGGCAGGCATGAGTTGCAGCATCAACCGGCGACATGATGCTGATATCAAGTCCAGTGACGTCATGATTGGGCAGATACTCATGAACTCTTTGAATCAGATTCGCATCGTGTGCACGTTGCTCATTCAGCCAGAAGACCGCCGCGGCTCCCGTTGCCCGGGCTCTTGAAACCGCAAGGCGAATCCAGTCTTGGATTGGTGCATCTTTTGTCTGGCACATACGCCAGATGTCACCTTCCTGTACGGCATGCTCCATCAACACCTTTCCGTCGGCATCGATGACACGGACTACACCGGCGTCGGCAATTTCAAACGTTTTATCGTGCGATCCGTATTCTTCGGCTTTCTGCGCCATCAGCCCAACGTTGGACACACTTCCCATCGTGGTAACATCAAATGCACCGTGCTGTTTACAAAAGTCGATCGTCGCCTGATAGATTCCCGCATAACAACGATCAGGAATGATAGCCTTGGTATCGTGCAACTTTCCATCCGGCCCCCACATTTTTCCTGACGCACGAATTGCTGCCGGCATCGATGCATCAATGATGATATCGCTAGGCACATGCAGATTTGTAATTCCCTTGTCCGAATCCACCATGGCCAGTGGCGGTCGCTGGGCATAGACAGCATCAATGTCTGCCTTCACAGCCTGCTGCTGATCGTCCGGCAATTCCTCTATTTTGCTGTAGACATCGCCCATCCCATTGCAGGCCTCGATACCCAGTTGCTGGAAAACCGTGGCGTACTTATCAAACACGTCGTTGTAATAAACATTAACAGCGTGCCCAAAGATGATTGGGTCCGAGACCTTCATCATCGTGGCTTTCAGGTGCAAGGACAACAAAACGCCCTGCTGTGCAGCATCATCAATTTCTTTGGCAAGAAACTCCCGCAAGGCAAGGCAGCTCATCACAGACGCATCGATGATCTCATTGGCCTGCAAAGACAGATCACTTTTCAATAGGGTTTTTTCCCCATCCGTTGTTTCAAGTTCAATGCAGACAGCCCCTGCCTGTTCCATCACATGCGATTGTTCGCTTCCAAAGCTGTCTCTTATACACATCTGACGCTGCCGACGACTCCTTACG
>CAJXTM010000238.1 GCA_913061385.1 uncultured Rhodopirellula sp.
ACGAGATCAGCCTCGGTCTCGTGGGCTCGGAGATGTGTATAAGAGACAGGCAGTTCACCAGTCATGGTGGGTGATCTGATTTTCGCAGCAAATGAGGAAGGCCAGACATTTGTGTTCAAGGCAAGTCCTGATGCATTTCAAAAGGTTGCTGAAAACAAACTTGGCGACAGTGTTTTTGCCACCCCGGCGATCTGCGGCGGTCGCATCTATACACGTGTCGCGCATCTCGAGGATGATGAGCGTCAGGAATATGTGTACTGTCTGGGAGAATGAACTGACCAGCACGTACCACAGGATTGCATCCCCGTCTTGTGTCAGCCTCACCACATCGCAGTTTTGGAAGAATTGCCAAGCGTGATGAGTCGACTTGCCGCATCTGGAACTCCTTTTGTTATGCTTTCGAGCAACTGAGCAGGACTGACATCTTGCATACTCATTTCGACTCGTTGCAGCACAAGTTTCGGTACACGATTGACGATTGTTTTTATTTAGTTTTAGCAGGTTTTCAAATTTGGATATTTCAACCCACCTGAGGGCAGTTGCTTCACGATTGATTGATCAGGATCAGGCCAAGGTCATTGTTTCCCCCCAGCGATCCGGTACGGGGCACTGGTACGGTGGAGGCAATATGGTTCAAGATCAGCAGGGGACATTATGGCTGACGGGCAGGTTTCGTAATCAGGGTGATTCAAGAACCGGTTTGGGAGCAGGTGAGCGTGGTCTCGAACTAGCGATTTATCGCTCCGATGACAATGCTCAGACCTTTCAACAAGTGCTCAGTTTGTGCAAGGCTGATTTGGATGTTGGTTCGAGAGAAGTGTTATCGATCGAGGGAACCGCGTTGCGTTTGATCGATGGACGCGTCGAACTTTTTGTTTCGACTGAAAAACAAGGGGTCGGTTATCCGGCAGAACTGAGTTCCCATCTGAAACCGGGGACTGGGGTGTGGACAATCGATCGCCTCACCGCCAATTCTATTGCTCAGCTTTCCGACGCGGTTGTGGAAACTATCCTTGAAACGGATGATCCGCGATTCCTACACATGAAAGATCCCTTCTTGGGGACACATGGTGGTACTGACTGTCTTTTGTTTTGCACTCACCCATTTTGCTGGACCAGTTCCAATACGGGATACATCGTGTTGGATGACAAGACGCTGGATGTTCAGAATGCCAACCTGACGTTTTTTCCTCGTGGTTTTACCTGGGATGTGGCGATGACTCGAGGTACCGCGTTGGTTGCATTGCCTGCTGTTGGTGTTTTGGAAGATCAGGATGTACAGCTCTTCTTCTATGACGGTGGTGAGTGCGTTCGCGATTTGGATCAGCACGCAACTGCCGTTAAACGTCCCCGTGGATACTCCTGCGAAGAACTGGGGGGAGTTGCCTACTGCCAGAATGGTGACCTGAATACGGTGCAGCGTCTGTCAGTCAACCATCCCCTGTTTATCAGTCCGCATGGAACGGGATGCAGCCGGTATGTGGATGTGCTTGCGACGCCGGAAAATTACATCGTTACATGGCAACAGTCACAAGACGATGGTTCACAGCCTCTGGTCATGAATGTGGTGCCGCGAGCTGAAATTGAAGCTCTTTTGAAGGACTGACAATGGGAGTCATTCGGCAACGATCTGATGATGAACTCAGTTGGCTGGCAGCACCCAGTGGTTGGGGCATCAGTTACACCAGCAGGCAGCAAATTCACGGTAAGGGAGTGATGAACACTTCCGTAAAAATGAATTGTGTTCCCAGACCCGTCAGTAAAGCAAGTTCTAAAAGAACGACCCACTGAGCGGGGGCAACCCTCATCATCTGGCCACCAATCAGTGCGACCATGGCAGCGGAAGCGATCGCAAATGGAAGCCATCCTGTCGATAGCAGGACCACGTATCCGCACAGGAGGACAAAGCAAATGAGTGCAATGTCGGGGCGTTTTCTGAAAGGTTCAGTTACAACGACCACCGCTGTAGGTTCATCACGGTTTTTACGGAACAATGCTTCGAGTATGGACCACGACAAAAACAAAGCTAAAAGGATACCGACGTAGACCGTGAAATTTGGGAGAGATGACTCCTTTTGTTCTGCCACCGCTGTGAATTGTGCGATGGTGTTACTCAGACGCTCTTTTAAGCTCTGGTCACGATCGAATGTGGGGTCCATCCGCAGACGAGCCAGTTCTGCCAGAACCGTTTCGTTCTGCATCGCCTGCCCAAGCACTTTGGCCCAGAAATCCAGTATCTCTGGAGGTGTTTCTTTGGGAGCCCACCAGTAATTTGCGTTGGTGAGTACGACTGGGATTTCCATTTCAACCGTAGTTCGCACATCCGGGATTGACTCATGGCGTTCATTGCTCAGCAACGCGATGGCGCGGATGTTTTCATCTGCTGGGGTGCCTTCGACGCCGCGAAAGTCGAGATACTCCGAGAGAGAGAAAATGCCAGCCTCCAAATGACCACCCAGGATTTTGCTGTAGCGATCTGCGCCACCACCCGCCGACACGATGCTTAGTTCTGATCCTGGCACTGCTTTCTGCAATTGCAGAGTGGTGAAGTAAGCGGGGGCTCCTTTATTCGCTCCGAAACGAATCGTATTCGGTTTGTCTTTTGCTGCCTGAAGAAGATCGACGATGTTTTTGATAGGTGAATCGTCTCGAACCAGAATGACCATCGACATTTCACCGGTCATGGCGATTGGCGCGAAAGCCTCTGGACCGTAGTCCACGGTGTCGACAAGTTTTGCAGTGATGATTGCATTGTGGTGACACAGAATCTTGTAACCATCGGGGTCAGCATTTTTAACTTCGCGACTGCCGATCGTTCCGATCCCACCCGGTTGATTAATAATGACCAGTGGCTGGTCGAGAAGTTGATCCTCAGAGATCCCTTTTTGGAGAATTCGGACAAATGTATCACTGCCACCCCCGGCATCGTAGGGAACCACAATGTGGATCGGCCGATCGGGATACCCGCTGTTACTTGATTGGGAGTTGGCGTTAATGACCTGCCAGCCAACCAAGATCGCGATTGCTGTGACTGCGGCAATGTGCCAAGGGATGTGCCGGGGCAATACTTGGGTTGTCATTTGATCTTCTCTAGTGAGGATCCGATTCGCGTTTTCAGCAGGGGAATCAAGAGCATCACGATTGCGATCAGGATGAATAGCAATGAGAGAGGCTGAGTCACAATTGGCAGAAAACTGCCGTTCGAAGCTTGCAGTCCGAGGCTCAGGTTTTCCTCAGCGATCGGACCCAGCACGAATCCAATGATGAATGGTGCCAGAGGAACCTTGACTGTTTCAAGCAGGAACCCCAGCACACCGAATCCCAACATTACCCAGACATCAAACAAGCGGTTGGAAAGTGCGAACGATCCAATCACGCAAAAGCAGAGGATGACTGGCAGCAGATATGGTCTTGGGATATGCACAACTTTTGCAAGCAGTCGCATCGAAAAAAGCATGGTGGCAGCCATCACAAAGTTGGCGATTAGCATCGCGCCCATGATGGTGTAAACCATTTCCGGACTCTCACTGAATAATCGTGGTCCCGGTTGCAAACCGTGAATGACCAATGCGCCGAGCAGGACCGCTTCTACCACGCTGCCGGGCAGGCCCATGGCAATCAGTGGAATCAGCGAGCCACCAATGGTCGCGTTATTGGCCGCTTCGGATGCAACCACGCCATCCTCGTGTCCCGTTCCGTATTTTTCTGGCGTTTTGGAAAGGCTTTTTGAAACGCTGTAAGCCGTGACGGACCCAATATTGGCTCCGATTCCTGGCAGAATACCGATCCATGTTCCGATGACCGAAGAGCGAATCAGATTGATGCCATGCTTGAAGAGATCTGCAGTCCTCAGAAAGACACTTTCCTGGCCAAGTTCAATCGGCTTGGCTTTCTGTTCGATGTTCGTGATATCCCGTAAAATTTGATTGACTGCGAACAAGCCAATCAAGACTGGTAATAATTGAAATCCATCATTGAGTTCGGTGATACCAAATGTCAGTCTAGCCTCGCCGGTAGCGGCATTGATGCCTGGCATCGCAAGGAAGATGCCCAAGAAACCAGAGAGCAGCGACTTTGGGAGCGATTTTCCACCAATGGTCGCAATCAGGACCAACGCCATCATCACAAGCGAAAAATACTCAAAGAAACCGAACTTGGATGAGAGCTTGGCGATAGGGCTGGTGAGCAGTACCAGAAATGCCCATGAAATCATGCCACCAACAAATGATGCCATGATCCCAAGTCCCAGCGCGCGACCCGGTTTGCCTTGTTGGGCCATCGGGTAGCCGTCCAGCGTGGTGATGATCGATGCCGGAGTCCCCGGCATTCTCAGCAAGGTCGCAGTGATCATTCCACCGCTGACCGCACCCACATAAATACTGATTAGGAATGCCATCGATAGCAGTGGGTCGGCACCGTAGGTCAACGGCAGAACCAACGCAATCAACATCGTGCCAGTCAAACCGGGGACAGCACCGACAAAGATTCCCAAGGCGGTGCCGACAACGACCACAGCAAGCCCAGTAGGGCTGCTAAGAGCCTCGCATGCTGCATCAAATCCCGGCATAGCTGCTATCAAATAAAAAGAGTTGATCACACGCGTGCCTGTTCGATGCCGTCTAGCGAGGCGAACGCCTCACTGCGTTGGATGAGTAATCGTTGCACTTCACCTGCAACCTCCTCGGACATGACCCGTGTGCCAGCGATGGCTGTTTGTTGAATTTGTTCAGGGCGACGAGCACCCACAATTGCACTCGTGACTTCGGGACGACGTAAGACCCACGCGATAGCCAGTTCGGCTACCGTCCAACCGAGATTGGTGGCAATTACAGTCAGGCCAGTCACAAATTCAAGATTAATTTCCAACTGAGGAGATTGGAATCTGGGATCGCGACTGCGGTGATCTTTTTCTGATAATTCGCGGGCTCGAGTTGCGTCAAAACTACCCGTTAAAAGGCCTTTGCCCATCGGGCTGTAGCAGACCACGCCAATATTGTTTTGGCCACAGAAAGGCATGATCTCAGTTTCTACGTCAGCTGAAATCATGCTGTAGGGTGGCTGTAGTGAAGCGACGGGGTGGATGTTCTGCAATCGTTGCAGTTGAGAAACGTTGTGGTTCGAAACACCAATATGCCGAACCTTGCCCTGTTTTTTCAAGTCGACGAGCGTCTCCCAACCCTCTTCAATTTCTTCCTCTGGTTGCGGCCAGTGCATTTGATAAAGATCGATGCAATCGATCTGAAGTCGTTTCAGGCTGGCTTCACATTCTGCGATCACGCTGTCTCGTTGCAGTGACTTTCCAATCTGACCGTTACCTGCATTGGTTCGACCACATTTCGTCGCAATGAGTGGGCGATCATTGACAGGAATTTCAGCAACCGCTTTACCCACAAGCGTCTCGCTTTTCCCAAGACCGTAAACAGCAGCTGTATCGATCCAGTTCACGCCCACGTCGACGGCTCGCTTGATCGCAGCGATTGCTTGGTCATCATCCTGATCACCCCAGCCGAATGCCCAGTCACCCCCACCGATCGCCCATGTGCCAAGGCCAACCACGCTGAGGTTCAGATCCGTATTTCCCAGAAGTCGTGTCTGCATTCAAGTTTTCCTGATGACTCGATTTGGATTGTCTTGCCGTTTTTGTCTTCTGTAGACATCTTACTGTGCAAACCAACGGTCTGCGACTGATGGGGATGAACATGATTTGATCAGGTTCATTTTACTTGCCCTGATTTCGCAGCATGGAATTGATTGGTCCCGCAACCTTAGTGGGTATTTTGAATGCCAGATTCAGTGATCCTGCCACTGCCCGTTGCAATTGTTATCGAGAGCATGAACACGAAATAATCGTCAGTGCAACCGATGGTGATCATCGGGGAATGAACATCCAGCAACGAAAACGCTGTCGCGGTTTTCGCGTCATGAATCGTTTAGCCGCTTCTTGATTTGCTCGATCCGTTGACGTAACTCCGATTCAAACCCACGGTCGACCGGTTGGTAGTACGTACGGTCAACCCCCAGGTACTCCTGAGCGGCAACTCCATCTTCTGAGTTGTGTGAATATTGATATCCCTCACCGTGTCCAAGTTTGGCGGCACCCTCGTAGTGTGAGTCACGCAGGTGTTTGGGCACCGGTACGATCTCGTTTTCGCGAACGTCCCGGCGTGCTTGCCCAATCGCGGCGGTGGCGGCATTGCTTTTGGGGGCCAAGGCCAAGTAAGCGACTGTCTGGCTAAGTGTGAGTTGACATTCAGGCAAGCCAATGAATTCACAGGCCTGCATGGCTGATACTGCGATTCCAAGCGCTTGGGGATCTGCGTTTCCAATGTCTTCGCTGGCCAATATCACTACTGTCTCTTATACACATCTGACGCTGCCGACG
>CAJXTM010000239.1 GCA_913061385.1 uncultured Rhodopirellula sp.
GTGCAGAAAGGCGTTACGGCCCGTCGCGCGTGGGCTCAGGTCATTGCTGACGCCACCCACACCCCCAATTGAATTCGGCTGGCATCGGATCGAAGGCGGTCCCGCGGTGGGTGCCCATGTCATGCTGCCTCGGAACACACTGATCGCTGATGCCATTACGGCCGGAGACTACGAAAAAAAAATCCTGGAAGTCGTGGAAGTGCTCGTGGGCAAAGATGATACCTGTTTTGACATCGGTGGCCATTACGGTTGCTACACACTGTCGCTTGCAAAACTTGCATCGGAGGGCCAGGTTCATACCTTCGAACCCGTTCCAGCTCATGCTGAAAGGATTAAAGAGGCAGCAAAAAAATCTGCATTCCAGCATGTTCAGGTGCATCAGGTAGCGATGGCTGGTCAGAACGGTGAGATGATGCTGCAGTTTGCAGAGGCAGAAGGAAGTGATGACTCGATGGCTTTTCTTGATGCCTACGGTGGTGTTGATACCCAGGCTGCCCATGAACATTATCGTAGCTTTGCACGTACTTCGGTTCAGGCTGTAACGTTGGATTCGCTTTCAGGTGACTTGCCATCCGTGCAATTCATCAAAATTGATGCCGAGGGAGCTGAAGCGGCGATCCTTGGTGCAGGTCACAATTTAATCTCCAGCAACAAGCCTAGGCTATTGATTGAACTGCACGGGATTTATGAGGCTTTAGCCTGTGCTGAGATTCTCTGCACATTGAATTACCAGGCCATTTTATTGACCGATCAAAAGACGACCCTACCGATCCTTTGGGCATCTCGCGACGATGCTGCAGCTGTTCAGGCAATCGAGAAAGTGCTTGGGCATGAACCGACAGTCATGTTCGCTTCCCTGTCTGAACCCAGCAGTTCTGCTGACTGCGTGCCGGATGCGTGACTATGGCTGATGCAAATTGTGTCGATCCAGTGACCGTTGTAATACCGGCGTATAACCTCGATGCGTATCTGCAGGATGCGATTGAGAGCGTGCTCACGCAACAGTACGACGGACCGTTTTCAATCATTGTGTTGGATGATGGATCCACTGATCGATCGCTGGAAGTAGCGAATAAGATGGCTGGCAAGGTCTCCAACTTGAGGGTGCTGACGCAACCAAATCAAGGTCGAGCAAAAACACGCAATCGTATGCTGGAGCTGGCTGATACTGATTTAGTTGCGTGGCTGGATGGTGATGACCTTGCTGCCCCCTGTTGGCTAGCTGATCAGATAGGGTACCTGCGAGATCATCCCGATTGTGTGGCGGTTGGTGGTCAAGGGTATTCGATGACCGCCAAAGGGCATGCGATCGGTCCTATTGCACACCCTCTTGATGGTGCTGACATTGATGAGCGTCATCTGTCAGGGGAGGCAAACGCGTTCTTTCAGTCATGTGTTTTGGTCAGGAAATCAGCAGTCTTGGAAGCTGGTGGCTATGACGAAAACTACCCATGTGCAGAAGACTACTCTTTGTGGTTGCGATTAGCGGAAATCGGCCAGCTTGCCAATCTGCCAGTTTGCCACCTTTGTTATAGGGTGCATGCCACTTCAGCTAATTGGACGCTGAATATCGATCAACGAACACAAGGTCACGCTATCCATCAAGAAGCTTTGCAGCGACGAGGTTTGCCGCCTGCCGGGAAGGTCATGGATGAGATTCCGCCGTTGGAAAAAGATGACTGGAATCGACGCTTATTTTGGATCAATATTGCGCTGAAATCCGGCAATCCGATGTCCGCCCTGCAAATGCTGGGGCCGGCGCTGAAACGGCACCCACGGTCTTTGATCATGTGGCTTGCCGCTTCTGTTTCGATTGCCGATATGATTCTTTTTTTAGGCAACCGAACTTCGAAATTTATTCCGGGCAAGCCTGTGGAAATTCGGTCTTTGCCACGTTTTTCGTTGTACCGTGCGGGTCGCGGTTTGGTACGGGCGAGACGCCGTTGGCGCGGAGGTTTGGATGCTAAATAACTGGGTAAGGTCGGATGGCGAGCTGCTTCCGATGATTTACGCGTTAGGTCAGACTGGTAAAACGCTAGCTCCATCCCGCGAACAGCAAAGCAGTCACGATGTTTAAAGACCTTCGTGCGCGGTTGCAACTTGATCGACCGCTTGCTTATGCACTGATGACTCGGGTCTGGCAGGCAGTTTCAGGTCCAATCACTATTCTGCTGCTGATTCGTTCACTCGACTTGTCGGAGCAAGGAGTTTACTACGGCATCGTCGGCATCGTCGGGATTCAGGCATATTTTGAACTTGGTCTTCTGAATGTGCTGGTAAGTCAGTCGGGGCATGAGACTGCGGCGATGAACAAGGTGGCTGTTTCATCCGACGATCAGGTACTGCGAGAATCTGATCCCGAGTGGATTGCGTCTGCAGCGCGGATGCGAGATCTCATTCGAGACTCGTTTCGATGGTTCAGTGGGGCAAGCTTATTTTATGTAGTGTCGGCTTGGCTGTTCGGCTGGTATTCCCTCGCTGAGTCCGATGTCGCCTGGCGGGGGCCCCTGCTGGCTCTTGTTCCAATTGCAGCGGTCTCGGTTTGTCTGTCACCGGGACTTTCAATCCTTGAGGGCGCAGGTTTTCGTGATGTGATCTTCCGGTTTCGATTTCTGCAGATGACGATTGGCAGTATCGTGATGTGGGTGTCATTGGAATGTGGATTGAAGCTGTGGGCTCTCGTGCTCACATCGGCCGTTCAGGCATTGATGTTCATGTACATCACGTTTGTGGGTCAGGCAGATTTCTTCCGGAAGTTCCGGCACATCAAAGTTCAGAAGTCAAGTTTTGACTGGGTCCATCAGGTATTACCAGTTCAATGGCGGGTTGCCTTGATTGGTGCGTCTTTTCATTTTGCGACGCAGTTTCTCACGGTAATTATCTTGATGTTCCATGGTGATGTTGATGCAGCGCCTCTTGGCATGACGCTCAGCGTCACAACAGCAATCCAGATGTTGGCTTTGGCGTGGGTGCAGACACAGTACCCCATTGTCTCCATGCACCATGGTTCTGGGGAACGTGAAAAAGCTGGCACCATTTGGCGCCGCACTGCTATTCTCTCAACGTTGCTTCTTGTGGCCAGCTTTGTGGTATTGACCACGGCGGTCGCAACCTTGCCCCTGCTGGGGAAAAACATTGAAGACCGTTTCATTGAACCGTGGCAGGTCGCTGTTTTGGGATTTGGATGCCTTGCAAGTCACATTGCGACAGTTCAGGGATACTATGTGTTATCCCGACGAGCGAATCCACTCTTGTTGGCTTCGTTGATTGGATCCCTCGCAACAGCAGCGGCGGTTTGGCTGGGTGGGTATTTTTATTCGACCAACGGTGTGGTGATTGGCTATGCACTGGCCATGTGTTTGGTCCTTGCACCTGTTCATTCGCTCGCTTACGCCCGGTACAGGCGGCAGAGCGATACTTAAAACTCGCTGTCCAGAGCACAGTGTGATTGCATGCCTGTTGAGGCTCACCCACTGTTGTCGATTGTGTGAATGCGGTGGACCGATGTTGGGTGTAGATCCTGATCACCTAAGATGTGGGCTCAGAAGCGCGAAGATCAACAGACTGGCGGCTACAAAGTCTGCGACTTGCAACCGATCACTCGTTGCTGTTCGTTTCAGATAGTCCAACACTCGTCCGGTGGGGCACCCATACCGACAATATCCCATGGGCAGTACAGCTGAGATCGCAATGGTTGCGAAAGCGAATGCGAGTGAACTCCAGCTTGCGATCCGAAATAGGTAGGCATGGAATGGTTCCCAAGACGCAAGGTCGAGCGTAGGTAGCAATACGAGCCCAGTGTAGGCGCCGCATAGGGTAATGCCGGGCAGTCGACGCATCAATCGACCCAATCTAGGTCGCAGTTTTCGGTATCGCATGGACTTCGTGGTAGGCCGAACGAGCTGCTGAATTGCGCCGTGCGGGCACAAGTGATTGCAATAGGGATTGCCCTTGGTCAAAGGTGGTCCGAGCATGGCGACACATGAGATCGCCGCCAAACCCGGCGCCAGACGCCAAGCGATTCCTTCAGCTGACCAACCAGGGATCAGTGCCAGCGAAACCAGATTGCCAGCCCAAAACCCAACGACTAGTGTCACCCAAATCAGCCATATGCGTCGGAATGCTCGTCGTCTGTAGGCACCTGAGTACTTCAAGATCGCGGCACAGATCAAGGTGGCAATCGTGATAATATCCGTGAGCGTCCAACGGATAGAACCTAGCAACGTTGCTTCTGCATTCTTGGGTGAAGCTACGTGCCTTTGGGCCTGCTTCGTAGCTGCAACGATGGTGTCAGCTACAGTCAGGCTTGTCATGGTGGCACCGGAAACACCTTCCACTCCGGCTGCCTGTGGATCAAAGTCAGATAGTTCAGCGATTGTTTTGTCTTCAAAAATAGCCCAGAACCCAGCTTCGGTCCGGACATAGTCAACATAGGGTTCATTGTCAAAAGAAGTGCGGATTCGAATTGCCTCAACTTTGCCAGCGGGCTCTGTTTTTATGAGCATTTCTGTCGGCCCTTGGTATCCACTCAGGTCATCCGACAGCGGACCGGTTCGCAGCACAGTACCAATCAGCGTGCCGTTCGCATCTCGGACCGCACCGCTGCTGCTATCAAATTCAATGCCTTGCGGGAACCAATTCTCAATCTCTGGCAGCGTGATTGGTCGATTGAAAACAAGAGATGGTCGGTCTCCGCCGATTCGCTTGAGAACACCTTCAGCGAGTGCCAAAGAAGTTAGCGTGGCCCCCGATACAGCATCGATCTGAATGCTCGCTGGAGGGCCACCCCACATCCATGTTTCAAACTGCTTAAAGAAGGTGCGATCAGCCTTGACAGCTGCCACATGCTCTTGTGTGTCAGCACTCTCCAGCAAGGTTACTGAGAGCAGGTTCAGTGCAGGATCAAATAGCAGTAGCGATTCGGTTGGTCCACGATAGCCAATCACGTTGTTAGCTGCTGGCAATGTGCGAGCAACGAGCGCAACGGTCGTTTGGCTCTCATCCATTAGACGCCACATACCGCTGGCGCCTACTTGCGGATCTAAATGTAGTTTTCTACCGGCCAAGTCAGCAGGAAAATCGATGGCTGGGATGTTGGGCGTTTCTGATACTTGTTCCTGAATTCGTAGTGCCGGTTTGGGGATGGCGAGCAGCAACGAAATGACCAGGCATGTGCGGATGACATGAATGGCTTGGGCGCGCAAAGGACGCCTGTGCTTTAGCTTCGTCACCATGGGAGACGTATTTACTCGACTTCCCAAAGGCGAACCGCATCAATGTGGACAGTGCCGTCCGCGCCCTTTGTGCCGATGGTCACGATGACTTCGTCCTGTTCTGATAGGGTGACATCCATGATGTTCACCACATCATCTTTACTTTTTAAACGTTGGTTGATGGTGTGTTGGCTTATCGAATCGTTGTGACGCACAGTCACGGGAGTTTTTGTGGAACGGTTGGGATGAGCTTGACTGAAAGCTTGGACGGAATATCGTCCTGCTTTTGGAGCCTTGATTTTGAAGGTTGCTGTGGCATTGGTGTTCGGTCCGGTGTACTTGTAGCCGTATTGGACATAGTTGGGCAGTCCTGTCCCGTTGGTCCAATTTCCGTTGAGACTTGCGGTTTCATCGTCGACGATTGTGCCAGCCATTTTCGTGATATCCATGCCATTGGCAGGTCCTCGTGGTCCTGCCAGTGGCAGTGCATCGGTAGGAATAATGATTTCAGCGGAGGGTGTGCTGCGGTGAGCTTTGCCGGGAAGTTCCAGTAAGGTTAGTAGTTCATCCAAGTGTGATTCATAGACGTCGCGTGGTTGGCAGTCATTCAAGGCGCATATTGAGGCAGCTTTTCCTACAACTTCCCCCATCATTCCGCAAGTTTTCATGACTCGAACTGTTCCAAGTGCTTCGTGAGTGACGCTGATGCAGCGACCAGCCATGAAAAGATTGTCGATGTTGCGGCTGTAGAAACAGCGATAGGGAACTGGGTATCCGTAAGAGCGATCGACTCCTTTGCCGTGCACTGCTTTGGAAATGAACGGGTTCTTGGCGTACTTTTTTGCGTATTGTTCCTTCGGATAATGAAGGTCAATTGACCAGGTGCTCGGTACACAGCCATCAGGGAAGTCTTTCTTGGCGACGACATTGTCTTCGGTGAGAATAATATCGCCCAGCAGTCGGCGACTTTCTCGAGGACCACCCACGTACGCCACCCACGTCAGAATCGCGTTTTGGTGTTTTTCGGCTCCGTCACGATTCTTCATTGCATTGAATGCACCATAAACCGCTCGCAGGTTCCAATCACGGATACCTTCGGCGTCGCCAATGGCATCCCTGTCTCTTATACACATCTCCGAGCCCACGAGACCGAGGCTGATCTCGT
>CAJXTM010000240.1 GCA_913061385.1 uncultured Rhodopirellula sp.
GTCTCGTGGGCTCGGAGATGTGTATAAGAGACAGATATTATCCTTCGGCATACTGACAGCTTTGGCATCATCGATTGCTTTTCGCAACCGGAAGTTTGAGTTGGGATCTCCGCCGCCACTTTTCGCAGCAACGATGATACCCTTACTTAACTTGCTCCAGAGCTTTCCACGCTGGGCATCCACGCGTCCTTTGCGGTGCTGGATATTGGCCCACTTTGAATGTCCTGCCATGTCAGATCTTATCAATTACTGGAGAGTTGAATCACTCCGGAGCAGTGTCCACGGAGGTCGTCGCTACAAAAGGATAACACGAGCATCGGTCAGCGACCTAACGTGGCTTACGCTTAGTCAATTTCCGATTCGTTGATTTTTTGGGACTGGCTTTCTTAGCTGGTTTTGCCTCGGAAGCAGTTTTTTTCGCGGCTACTTTCTTCTTCGCTGGAGAAGCCTTTTTCGTAGGCTTCTTTGCCGGTGTCGCTTTCTTGCTTACCTTTTTGGAGCCTGAAGTCTTCTTTGCGGGAGAAGCTTTCTTCGCTGCCCCAGCCTTTTTGACTGGAGCTGATTTCTTGTTCGAAGTTTTCTTCGATGCCGTTTTGCTTGGCAAAGCTTGCTTTGCAGGAACAGACTTTTTGCTCGCCTTCTTCGCCGGAGTGTTTTTCGCTACCTCTTTCTTGGCCGGAACGGCTTTCTTCACGGGAGCAGGTGAACTCTTCTTAGCCGACTTACTGGCCGCAGCTCTCTTGGCAGCCGCCTTGGCTGTTTCTTTCGCTGCTGCTTCCGCAGCAGGTACTTCTTTCCTGACCGGATCTTTTGCTTTTTTCTTTTTGGGTGGATTCCTAGCAGCCTCGATTGCAGCGAGCGCAGCTGCTTCGGTGGCTGCCTTAGCAGCAGCCTTTTCCTCCACCTTGCGTTCCAAGACGCGTTTCTTCGCCGCCTTCTTGCTCACTAGCCACTCATCAAGCCGACTGCTCGAACCTTTGCTAACAGCATCAATGAAAGCCCGAGCGGCTTTGTCCTTCAGATTCTTGTTCAATGCCACCGCAGCTTGGTGCAGAAGACCCGAGAACTCTATTCCTTTGCTCTTGGGGATGGCTCGCTCCAAACCCGGCACTTTGCCAACCATCGCCTCGGGCTGCGATGCGATCTCAGTAGTCAGCATGATCACCATGGCAGAGTAGTCGACTGGAATCGAATGCCCTCCCAGTCCGTGTTGCACCGTGTAACTGATCACAAAGGGAGTCATCCCCGGCATCTTCTCAAATTTATTGACTGCCTTGCCAAGATTCTCTTTTTTGAGATGATCCAAATCAAAAGTGTAGAACTCTTCAAAAATTGCCTGCAGGTTATTCTTCAACCGACGGGCAGCTATCAAAGGTTCGGGCAACCTTGAAAGAACCTGCGCTAACTCGGTGACCGTGGTGACACGCACCTCATTCCAGTCATAAAACTCCTGCTCACACTTTGCCATACCCTCGTCAGCCAATTCAGCTGGCGCGTCTTCGAGGAGGGATGCATACAGCACATGCTCGAGCAACGGCCGAGCAGGCTGGGTTGGCAGTGGCTTGTAATGTTTTTTGAGGGCAGTGTTGAGTTTGCCGATCAGAGTTGCACGCTTACTTGCAGACATCTTGCTTGGTCAGATCAAAGGTACTGATATGGGATAGGATCGCTGGGCGATCACGATTGTGTTTGGTCACCGGGCTGTTGAACCGGGAATTCCGACTGTTCTGCCTGATCATCCGCCTGTTGTGGGGACTCGACTACTCCAGGAACACTCTCTTGAGCAGAGACGGTTGCCTGAACCTCGGTCGAGGCAGTCGCTGAATCTTCGCTTGAATCTTGCTCGTTACTTGAATCCTGCTCAGACTCTTCGCTTTCTCGTTTGATTTTCTCGAGTATCTCACCGACCAGAAGTGAATGGTGAATTCCTTTGTCAATGACAAACTGAAGTCGCGGGGTGTATCTGGCCTCAATCCTCGATGCGATCCGACTTTGCAGAAAGCCTGCAGCATTCTGAAGCCCTCGAAGGGAAAGTTGCTCCTGCGACTCGTCTCCCATAATACTGACCGCAATCTGTGCTTCTCGCATATCAGGGCTGACTTTTACACCGACCACCGTCACGTCCTGCACACGCGGATCTCGCAGTTCCGTCAGAATTGACGCAGCTACCACCTCTCGAATGGCTTCAGCTGCTTTTAACAAACGTCTACTGGTCACAGAGGATAAGTGGGTTGGGGATGAACGGGGATCACCATTGCACTGTCAAATGGTGAATCTTGTGCAGGGGCAGGCACGACCGGCACGTCAATTATCTCGATCTCGATTCGCTGCAGTCATTCCGCCCGCACCCGAATGAACCGGACACTGTGGCTCTCCTCGAGGGAGAAGAACCAAGCACCTGCCGACAGAGCTTTACAATTTGCAGTGCCGGTAGGGTCCAGCAGCTTCTCTTTTCTGTATCTCACTTCTCACTTCTCACCTCTCATGCAACGCTTGTTCGTTGCATGAGGTCATTTGAATGTAGTGACAATCTTAATCAAGCGTTCGTGCAAACTCTTCGATTCGATACGCTTCCAAGACATCATCCTGCTTTATGTCATTGAAACCTGACAGACGGATACCACATTCCATTCCGCGAGGCACTTCCTTCACGTCTTCCTTGATCCGCTTCAACGAATCGAGCGGGTAATCTCCGATGGTTCGGCCATCGCGGTTAACCCTGATCCGACAGCCACGCTGAATGGAACCTTGGGCAACATAGCAACCCGCAATACCCCCTACGCGACTAATAGAGAACACCTGCTTGACAAGGGCACGTCCCAATTCGACGACCCGCTCCTCTGGTTTCAGTCGACCTTCGATCATCGCCTTGATGTCATCGGTCAACTTGTAAATCACGTCATAACGCCGAACTTCTACATCACGTTCATCGGCAAGCGAACGAGCCTGCTCATCCGGAATCACATTGAAAGCTGCAATCACGGCATCAGACGCGGAAGCCAACGTGACATCGGCTAACGTGACACCACCTACGCTTCGCTGCAGAACGCGAACCTCAACCTCTGGGTTGTCAAGCTTGCTGAGCTCTTTATCAATTGCCTCGAGTGAACCTTTCACATCTGCTCGCACAATCAAGTTCAACTTGGCCTTTTCTTCCTGCTGACCGAGCCGGCCTTCCTGAAGCATTTCTTGGAAGTTCTCGAAGGAGATCTTGGTAGTGACTCCTGAAAGATTTTCCTGACTACTTGCATGAGCACGACTGCTAGCGATTTCGCGGGCTTTACTGATGTCATCAAGCACGTGGAATCTCTCACCTGCACCTGGTGCTTCGTCGAAGCCCATGACATTGACAGGTGTACTTGGGCCGGCGGTCTTCAAAGGTTCCCCGGTGAGCGTGTCAGACATTGCCCGAACACGACCATGCGCTGAACCACAAACCAGCACATCACCAATATTTAGCGTTCCATTCTGAACGATCAACTTGGCAACGACCCCTCGATCTCCCTGCTGTTCGGACTCAAGACAAACGCCGAGAGCAGTGCGATCTGGATTTGCCTGATACTCGTTGAGTTCGGCGATTGTGAGCAGCGTTTCCAGCAATTCATCCATACCAATGCCTTTGATAGCACTAGTTGGCACCACCTCAACATCTCCACCCCACTCACTAGGGGTAAGCTGATGTTCGGTCAATTGCGTCATGACCCGGTTGGAATCAACGCCTTCGAGGTCGATTTTGTTCATTGCGACGACAATCGGCACCCCAGCCGCTTTCGCGTGACTGATTGCTTCCTCAGTCTGAGGCATAATTCCGTCGTCAGCTGCAACCACGAGAACTGCGATATCGGTGACATTTGCACCGCGAGCACGCATCTCGGTGAACGCTTCGTGACCGGGAGTGTCGACGAAAGTGACACTGCGGCCATCCTTCTCAACTTCGTAGGCTCGGATGTGTTGGGTGATCCCGCCTGCCTCTCCGCTGACCACATCAATCCCGATCAGGTAATCCAGCAAGCTGGTTTTTCCATGGTCAACATGCCCAAGGAATGTCACGATAGGAGCGCGTGGCAGCAGGGCATCTGGATCATCTTCTTGCTCTTCTAACCCTGTAATGAGCGAATCTTCGAGTGTTTCCGAAGCCTTCAATTCGATTTGAAGCTCCATCTCGGTCGCAATCATTTCAGCCGTTTCGAGATCGAGTTCTGAATTGATATTCAGCCCAACCTGCAACCCCATCCCCATCAGGGTTGCGAGCACTTTGCCGACAGGGGCACCGGCCGATTCGGAGAAGGAACGGATGGTACAAGGAAGCTCAAGAATGACCGCATCTTTTCTTGGTGCTG
The DNA here is from genome assembly GCA_913061385.1 of uncultured Rhodopirellula sp. Lineage (GTDB taxonomy): Bacteria > Planctomycetota > Planctomycetia > Pirellulales > Pirellulaceae > Rubripirellula. The sequence continues at coordinate 4,341 of CAJXTM010000240.1, forward strand.
CGGTGTTCACTCCCTTGCGACGCCTATGGTGATGACGGCCTCCGCGTCCCGACCGAGATCCAAACCCCGAATTTTGGTCAATTGCTGCTCGTCCGCGGCCTTTACCTCGTACCCGTTCAGTGCGAGGGCTAGCCATGCCAGCCAATTTGCGGCGAGGCTTGTCTTCTTCTCCGGCTTCGCGTTTCTTTTCTCCCGTGAAACCACTGAGACCTGCACCGCGTTTTGCAGCCACCGCACGCTGCTTATCTTTGTCCTCTTTGGCAAGCTCCTCGAGTGGAGCTCGCATGCCTTGACGGTGACCAGCGATGACATCCTTACTGAGTTTAACATCGGGCTTTTGAGCCTTGGGCTCACCACTTGCCTGCTTGCTGGGCTTTGGTTCCGCAACCTCGGGCAACGACGCCATCTTGACGTTGATTCGCGGCTCTCGTCGCTTCGCCTTTGTCGCGTCAGACCTCTTCTCTCCCGAGGCAGCCGGCCGATCCAAAGAGCGCATTTTACCGCCTGAGACCGTCGAATCGCGTCGCACCGGAGCAACTGGGTCATTCCCAGCCAAGCCGCCTTTCCTCACTCCCATCCGACTTTTGATGCGACTTCCCAAGGAACTCGGCTTCGGTGGTTGAGGTGCGGGCGTCGCCACATCGGCGGCATCACTCACGGTGTCAGGGGTGGCAACAACTGGCGTGCTGACCTCAGCGACCGGTTCGACCACCACGGGCTCGTCCGGCGATGGTATTTCCGGCGTTTGTATTACCGGCGATTGTATTACCGGCGCGGGCGTCACTTGCTTGACGGGCGTTTCCGGAGTTTCCGGTGCGGCGTTTCGGTTTGAGTTTCGCCCCACCTTGATGGCAACATGCTTCCGTTCAGCTGGGACAACATCCCGGACGGCAGTTGGGGCGGTCGTCGCTGCGGGCGCAGCAACCGGTTCAGGCTTTCCAGCCCCCGTTATATGGTCTCGAACTTTCTGAGCCTCATCATCGGTGAGGCTAGCCAGCGCCGATCCTTTGCCGGTGATACCGACCTTCTTGACAAGATCTACTAGATCTTTGCTGTCAACTTTCAGTTCTTTTGCGAGCGCGTAGATGCGTGCGGGCACGTGCGGAAATCCTGTCGATTCGTTTTAGGAACCCGCCGAGCGAATGTTGTAATTCGTTGATATTCGTACGGGAAAATGCCCGATTCGCGGGCGGGTTCAAATGGTCTGTATCTGATCACATACTGCTATTCCTCCATCGCCGCGGCAGGCCAAAACCTCCCGCGTCGGGGATCATCCAACGATTCCCCAGATCCTTGTCTGGGCCAACTGTCCCATACGATAGCGAAAAACATGCTTGGCGCAGAGGTCTGCCTAGGCACTTTCCTGCGGAAACCGAGCAAGTTTTCGACTAAACCGGAGATAAATGGGCTCTCCCCGTCCGAATCAGTCCTTCTCGGTCCCTGACTCTGCGGCCTCATCAGTTGTTTCTTCGCCTACCTGCTCGTCTGGGACCACTGATTCCTCAGTAACTACTGCCTCGGGCTCGGCGTCTGAAACTTCTTCAGCCTCAACCGCCTCCGCTGAGCTCTCTGCCGCCGATTTCTCGACTGCCGCGGTTTCACCCTCGCCGGCAGGTGCTGCATCTTGACTTACTTCCTCAGGTGCTGCGCCTTGACTTACTTCCTTAGGTGCTGCGTCCTTAGGTGCTGCGTCTTGGCTTGCCTCCTTAGGTGCTGCTCCACCAGCAGCAACAGCTTCTTTCTGGGTCTGCTCGCGTTCACGCCTGACACGGCGTTCCTCGGCCGCTGCCTGCTCTGCTTCTTCTGCCATGGTTTCTGCAACCTCGACAATCCGATCAACATCCGCAGCCGACAAACCGCTCATTTCCATGAACTGGTCCGGCTCGATCACCGACAAGTCATCATAAGAGAGGTAACCCTGCTCGACCAAGCTCTGTGCTATTTCCTCAGTGACACCGGCAATTTGGCTGAAACCAGTGACCTGTCTCTTATACACATCTGACGCTGCCGACGACTCCTTACGTGTAG
>CAJXTM010000241.1 GCA_913061385.1 uncultured Rhodopirellula sp.
GTCTCGTGGCTCGGAGATGTGTATAAGAGACAGGATCACCACCAAGGCACGTCCGCGAGTTGTCTCAGCGAACTCATGCAGTCTTTCCACCAACCCGGTCTCGCCCTCAGGATTTGCATTCTCCAATACGTCGTTCAACCCTCTCAAGTGTGACGGGGTTCGGCGCGGTGGCACAGCTCTCACGATATCAGCGCCCATGCAGGTCAAGCCGACAGCATCACCTTGTTGAACTGCTAAATAAGCGAGTGATCCAGCTAAACATCTCGCGTACTCGATTTTGGTCACATCACCCGAGCCAAAATTCATCGAACCGCTAGTATCGACCACCAAACATAGCCGCAAGTTAGTGTCAGCTTCGAATTCTTTGACGTAGTAGCGATCTGTCCGACCATAAGCACGCCAGTCGAGACGGCGGAGATCATCACCGGGGACGTACCGACGATACTCTGCAAACTCGACACTGGACCCACGATGCGGACTAGCGTGCAGTCCCGAAACACCACCCACCATCGGCCGCCTGGCAAACAACGGGACAGCGGCGAGCCTCGCCAAAGCTTCAGCGTCGAGAAATGGTCGATTCCGATTGTCGCCTAACAAAGTCTGCTAAATGCCGTGATTAAAGAACGAAGCGTTTGGACCGTCCGCAGCAGGTGTATCCTGCTAGCCGGCCAATTTGGGGAACAAATGTGGGGATCTCAAATCTCGACAACACTCGCGAAAAAGAGTGTCGAACTCCAGTCTGGCGTTGATCCAGTCGCCACCAAAGCTGTCTGAACAACATTCGATGCCTCACGGTTCAATGCAACCAACGTTATGACAGTCGGCAAGAAAAACATACGGAAACAGACACGTTTCGTATAGATTCCAATCCCAACCCCACCGTGTCCGCCAGTATAGACAATTTGCCGCTTCTGGCGTCCGCTGCATCAACAATTTAGGCACCTTTCTTGGTATGTACGCCAGTTTGGGACTCGCCGGCTTACCGCTTCGCCTCCGGGCGATTCGACCACAAGCGGCGCCGGGCTCAGCAAATCCCACCACAGCATTGAAAAACAACGCCACGTCACCTGCAAATGCAATGCACCGATGGTTCTCGAAACGCTGCCGCACCGCAGCATGGCAAATGCCGAACAAATCTGCCAAACTTTCGTGAACCAATGTACCTCTTTATTAATGCGGCACCTAATGTCTTGCAATCTACACACTCACCGAACGCAACTGTACTTATCGATCCTAACCGCGATCGCGTTCAACCCGGTGACAATGGACTTCGGCACATGCCAAACGGTAAGCCCGGCAGCAACAGTTCCGAACAAGAACGCCGCCACACCCACCGAAAAAGACGCCACCCCAGTTCAAGCGTCCGCACCCGTCGCAGCCGCCACGACAGTGGACCCCAATGTCACCAACGCGCACCTGAAACTGTTCGTCAAACCACTCACTCTCGACGAACTGGATATCGAGGCCAAAGGCTGGCAAAACCTTCTCAAACAAAACGTACAAAAGATTACTTCGATCCACATCAGGATTGAACAGCTCACCGACCAGATTGAAGCATCGGAGAATGGCCAGACAACAGCGATTCTAACCCCCGCTCCGCCAACGCCCAAAGCCGCAGATCCAGCCAACACCCCAGCTGCCCAAGCAACCAACCTTGAAACGGACCCAGATCCGACGAACCAAACCAAGACTCAAGAGACTACAGGCCAAGCGGCCACACCTGCTTCCCCAACCCTGCAAAGCCCATCTGCGTTAACCCCCGCATCGCCAGTCGTATCAAAACCTGAAACTGCAGTGGATACAGCCAGAGCAAAAACCAATGTGCCCAACGCTACCACCATTGAGTCTCTGACCGAACTTAAAACCCAGTTATCAAATCAGCTAACCGACCTGACACTGCAAAAGACTGACATCTCGCAGAAATTCGAAATAGTACTCAACAGCCTGGATTTAAAAGGAGGAGACACTGCGTCTTACCGAAAATACAACAATGCGCTGACTGGCGTCGCATTGGAAGTGACCAGCACATCGGGCATGTGGCGGATGTTCACAAGCTGGATAACCGCAGAACAAGGTGGCAAACGCTGGGCCTTGAATATCCTTCGTTTCGTGATCACCCTGCTGGTGTCGTATTTCGGTGCAAGTATCCTCGCGAACTTCGTACGTCGCGCCGCATCTCGCGTCAAAGGTGTATCACAGCTACTGGTTAATTTCCTAAGTTCATTCACCAAACAAATCTCGATGGTGATCGGTTTCATCATTGGGCTAGCGGCACTTGAGATAGATATCACACCACTCATTGCAGCCGTAGGGGCTGCGGGTTTCGTGGTAGCGTTTGCATTGCAGGGCACGCTGAGCAACTTTGCCAGCGGTCTACTGATCCTCGCATACCGCCCATTTGATGTTGGCGACGTGATCGAATCAGCGGGAGTATCAGGCAATGTTGACTCTGTCTCGCTGTTCTCGACACATGTACGTACCTTCGACAATAAACTCATGATCATTCCCAACAATGACATTTGGGGAGGAACAATCACCAATGCAACTGCGAGTACAACACGCCGAGTTGACCTGATCTTTGGAATTGGCTACGCCGACGACATCAATCAGGCCAAAAGCATTCTGAAAAACGCAGTGGAAAACCACCCACTCATACTGAAGGACCCGGCGGCCAATATCAGAGTGAATGAATTAGGTGACTCATCCGTCAACCTTATCTGCCGACCCTGGACTCGCACAGAAAACTACTGGTCCGTTTATTGGGATCTCATGCACACCGTCAAACAGGAGTTTGACAGCGCGGGAGTTAGCATTCCTTTCCCACAGCGGGATGTCCACATTTACCATCAGACGCCACCGACACCCGATGCATGAGATTGCAATGGAGCTTCGAGGGATCCGGTTCCATATGAAGCTCATGACGCATTCAAGCCTAACATCTCGGCGCAGGTTAACCCGTTGCATTGTTCACCTGCTGTAGACTCGTGGATCAAGCAGCCGAACGCACCCTCGTTTCATCTCCACCCTCGCCACGAGCTTGCTGCAAACTCAACTTTAATTGCTCACACTCTTGTGAAAGCGTCTCAAGTCTGCGCTGCGACTCACTTTTCAACCGCTCATTTTCCTGCTCGGCAAGTGTCCGATTGATCGTTTCGCTATCCAATGCTGACTCAAGCTGTTTCTGCCGCTGATGAAAAGATTCGACGTCTCTATTCAAGCATGCGTTCACATCCACCTGTTGCTTCAGAGCCTTATCAAACTCCGCTCGCTGAGCCTCGACTTGACTTGTAATCAACACACATTCAGCAAGAGCGACATTTGTTCCTCTCTCATGGTGCGTTAACAACGCCTGCCACTCGTTCTTGTCTTGTAGATAGCGATGTTCACTCTCACTTCGCTGAATGTCAGCCGCCTCCAGACGCTGTGCCAGCTCCTGGTTAAATGCTGACAAAGTTTCATTCGCACCTATCAGGTCCGCATGCATCTCACGCAGTGACTTAAGCTCCTGACTGACAGTCCTCAAATCTTCAACTGCTAATTTTAATTGGTCAGCAGAGACGGACGCGGTGTGCTGAGTTGCGTCTCGATGTACAAGTGCTTGAGATAGCTGCTCATTTCTTGCAATCAGGTCACTGATGCGTTCATGGTCTTCTCTCACCCGCTCATCGTTCGCATCCGGCATTAGCAACAGCCCTGACTCACTAGACTTATCACGCTGTTGCTCCAAGGCAGCTGCAATCGTCGCGTGCAACTGAGCCACTTGGACAACACTGTGGAACTCAGCTTCATAATGTTTTTCAATGCAATCTGCATGGTTTCGCAACCGCACAGTCTCTGCATTTGCATACGTCAATTCATGGACAGCGGAGTCCAGTTCAGTTCGCACAGCCTGCAGGCTACTCTCGAGACGCTCGTTCAACTCAACTGGTTTTGGCTCATTGTCAAGCACAGTCTTGTATCCGTCATCCTCACAGACACGGTGGGCTTGGGAGTCAGCCAACTTCTTGCTTAGCGAGCGAATTTCAGCCGCTTGGCTTACAATCCGAATGTTCAATTGCTGAACTTCGGTACGATCAACAACCGCTGTTCTATTGTGCTGTTGTCGCAGGACCCGATACTCGTCTCGGAGCGTATTCAACTCGTCTGTGCGACGGGATTCCATATCGCTGATCACATCCGTAAAAATGCGATTTTCCTGTTCCGAGATTTCCAGCCGCTCGCCAAGTTTCTTATTTTCCGATCGGGTGCATTCCAGTCTCGCAAGCAATGATGAAATCTGATGCTGAGAGCTACTTTTATCCGCGAGGGAAAGGCTCGCGCCATGGCTCGCCGCCGCGGTAGCGATTTCGAGCCATTTTTGCTGTTCGGCAGATCGCATCTCACTTAATCTGCAGGCCGTTTCAATTGCCTCAACTTCTATCTCGAGCAGTAGGACTCGATCGAACTGCTGACGGTGTTTAGATTGCAACAGCGAGACGGTGGTGAGCGCCTGGTTTTTCGAACGGGCTTCGTGCCGCAATGCAGCTTCAAGACACCTAATATCTTTTCTAAGCCTAGGAATCTCTGCATTGCAGTCAGCCCCCGACTCCTGAAGCTTGAGATTCGCAGTAGCCTGAGCAACGCTGATCGGCAACTTCAAACGCTTATACTTTTGCGGAACTCGAAGTGGCTTTGAGCGAGTGCCATTGCTTAGCGTGTGCGACTTTTTGAGTGCAGCCGGTTGACGTTCCACACGATCATCAGTTGTCCACCACATCGCTTGCTCTCTTCTGTCTTGCGCAACAAAGCATTGAACGGAAAAATACCGACCATTCAGATCCCATCGGCCGACACCCATGCGTCCTCATACCGACTCAATGCTTATCGGCAACTTGAGCAAAAATCTTAAGATTTTTCCTATCTTGCCAATCGGGTTAGGTTTGTAAGGGTCGACTCAAGGAACGCGTGAGAAATTGGTGCAGGCCCCAACGAAATAGACTGCAACATTGTAAAAGCGAGCGGAATTCCGTATTGAAATCCCGCAGTTGAGAAACAGTTGGCTGATCGCTTTTAAAGGTGCCGCCTACAGCCGACCCGTGGGTGCGAGGCCGCTTGGGATGATACGTACAATGCCGTTTTCCAACGAAATCGATCGCGTGAAAGCAGCGTAAAGCGTTGGGCCTGTCATCATTTGAGAGCGAAGCAGGTCGCACTCTGTGTCACCCGCATGACTACATGATTTACGCACCGCTAAAACGAACAAATCGTGAAGCCACTGACGAACATCTAAAGCCGTTCGCAGGACGCAACGATGAGCGGCAAGAAGGAACACTCACCCCCTCAAAACGAGGCCCACAAACCGCCAGTCGCATAGCCTGATCGCCGTAGTGTCTAACGGAAACCCAGTATCCACTAAAACTAGGTTCCCGGGCGGTGGCCATTGGCTGGCAGGGGAATTACGCTGGGAAACACAGACCGTTCAAATTGCTTTCTGAGGCGGGACGCTTCCACCTTCTTGCCAGCTTTGGTCTGACTGAGGTAGATTTGTGCCGTGCGTTGAATGCAAAACTGCATCCAGCACGGAAGAGGTTCAGAGAGGAAGGGACACTTGGTCGATCCCTATGGCGTTTCCTGATGGCTCAGGAAAATGATCGATTTCAATGTCCCGACGGCTGGGTAGTCCCCAGCGTCTGGCAGGATGCGGCAAGACGTCGTGCACCCGCTGGCTTAGGACGAGCAGATACAAGCCGCATGTGAAGCACGAGATCATCAGATGAACGCAATTAGCACCAGGTCGCCCGAGATGGATTTCACCGAGGCGTCGCCGCGACATACTTTGGCTACAACACGGGTTTTACCTGGGTATCGGGAAGAGCATCACGTCGAAGAGAGACGCTCATTTCCGGCGGCGTTGGCCGCTATCTGCGAAGACTGCAACAAGGACCCAATGCACTACGTTTTACGAAGCGATACCGGGCATGATGGCGAGTGATCTCGTTGCCAGATTCACCTGATTGACAAAAGAGACTGGCTCCAAAACAGCAAAGCCCAGTGCTAATTACGCCGAGGCTTCTTTTCAACCACCAGATTGAGCAGCTAGGTTGGCAATTAGCCTGCAACACCGAGACTCAATTTCGGCGAAAGCGGGCGGGCCAAGTCCGAGCGTCTTGTTGGTATCACCGCAAAGGAGGCTCGGAGAGACTTTCTCGAGACCATGCGACTCAATCCAGCCAACTGCTGGAGTTGGTGCACGAATGCTCTTTTGTCGGGGAAAAATGTATCCACTTAGATTTGTGCAACATTGCGTAAGTGTGTTGACCGGTACAGGGTCTGTCTCTTATACACATCTCCGAGCCCACGAGACCGAGGCTGATCT
>CAJXTM010000242.1 GCA_913061385.1 uncultured Rhodopirellula sp.
CGAGATCAGCCTCGGTCTCGTGGGCTCGGAGATGTGTATAAGAGACAGGTGCATTTCCTCGTAATCAACGGCGTTTCAACCGATCAAATCTCCGACCACAAATGGGCTTGATTCCCCCGACACCGAGAGATTCTGCCCAGAAGAACACCGGCAGCACTACCAACCTGTGCCAATGCCCCAGCAATGACACCCCCAAAAAACGCGGGACGCACTGAACCCTCGATCCAAAGCATCCTGATTGGCTAAAAATCGCACGGGAGAAACGGCATTCCAACCAGCACGGGTTCCGCCTCAAGAACGAGATCTAAAACCGGAAACCAACGATAAATTCGAAATGCAACGCCGATCCAGTATTTCGCCAAGTCTTACCGTCCGAACAACCGCCCGGTACATTCCCATCCTGAAACGGGAGGGTCATCCAGCAGATTGAAACTGCAGGTTGGCTTGCTACCGTGATGCACACCCCTTCCCGAACTGCCCAATTGCTTTGCCCGTCCTAACCCCAAGTCGACAACGCTAAAAAACAAGAATAGGAAACTAACCCGATGACAATCGCTCGGCACCAACACTGGATTGGTGGAATGGAAGCCAATTCAACCAGCGGTGAATACTTCACGGACCTCAATCCGATCGATGACTCACCTTATGCGGAAATCGCCAAGGGTGTTCAGCCAGACATCGAGCGGGCCGTTGAAACAGCACACGCGTGTTTTGACAGCTACCGGCAATCGTTACCCAAAGAACGGCAAGGCTGGTTGCTACAAGCAGCCGAACTACTGCAAGCAGAATCCAGTGATTTCATCGATACGTTGGTAGACGAAGTTGGCTCACCATTGCTAAAGGCAAAACGAGAAATCGAAACCTCGGTAAGTATCCTGAGATCAGCCGCCGGTGCCACACACCATCTTGCCGGCAAAACCTTACCTACGGATGTTCCCGGACGACTCAGCATGAGCATCCGTCGTCCACTGGGCGTGATCGCAGGGATCACCCCTTTCAACGTTCCTTTGATCAAGAATATCAAACACTCTGCGATGCCGCTGGCGACCGGCAACACCGTGGTCCTGTTACCCTCCGAGCATGCACCAGTGACGGCCCTAAAGGTTGCCAAATTATTTGCGGATGCTGGATTTCCAAAGGGATCATTCAATGTAGTGACAGGTTTCGGAACAGAACTTGGCGACACTTTGACTTGCCACCCTCATGTGCGCATGGTTGGCTTCACCGGATCAAGCCGTGTCGGGCATCACATCAGCGCCTTATGTGGCAAACATGCCAAACGCTACTCTCTGGAATTGGGAGGTAAAAATCCGTTAGTGGTGCTGAAGGATGCTGACATCGATCAAGCAGTGCAGGGCAGTGTCGTCGGCTCATTTCTTTACCAAGGACAAATCTGCATGGCATCAAGTCGGATTTACGTAGAGCAACCGGTTTACGACGAATTCCTGACCAAGTTTTTGGTAGCTACCCAGCATTTGGGAATGGGCGATTTGCGGAGTCCGTCAACCATGATCGGACCGATCATTCACGAAAGGCAACGCAAACGGATCAAGGAACATATCCAAGACGCGACAATGAAAGGTGCGAAAGTTCTCTGCGGTGGGAACTGGCAACAGAACTACTGCCAACCCACGATCCTCACCGATATAAACGACCAAATGAGGATCAGCCGCGAAGAAACTTTTGGCCCAGTCACCACCCTCCATGCAGTCGGCTCAGCTGACGATGCGCTGAAGCTTGCGAATGATTCCAATCATGGACTGAGCGCCTCGATTTACACCACCAATCTAACGCAAGCCATGCGATTCGCAGAACACCTTGAAGCGGGGATGGTGCATATCAATGGCACCACAATCCAAGACGAACCGCACATTCCTTTTGGCGGCGTCGGCGACAGCGGATTCGGGCGTGAGAGCACTGACCCGGATCTTTCCGACTTCACCGAGTGGAAATGGGTTACATTCCAACACAGCTGAGAAACACTTGCGATACGCGTGACCTCAGTTGGCCGATTCAGTCACACGAGGTAACCAAACTCGCATACGTCCTGGCCCCCGATTGGAATACATGTAGTACGGAATCAACGTTAGCCCATCGTGTTGGTTGCCGATAACATTGTCAGCTTCAGTAAGCGTGATGGCGCCTCCTAACAAATCGTCACTCCAATTGGCTTTGAGCTTTGCAGTATCGGAAAGCTTCCACTGCGCCGCATCTGATTCGTTGTCTTTGAATTCCGCACAATAAACCAAAGGCCCTCGCTCAACTGCCACCATGCCTTTGTCAGCAGTGGCACGTGGATGCGCAACAACCCTGCGGATTGGCATCGGTAATACCAGCCGAATCACGTCATTCTTGTTCCATTGCCGACGCACTGAGACATATCCGTCGTGAATTTCGACTGGCACTGGGCTTCCATTGACGGCCAGTCTGATCGGCAATTCAGGCGAATCAACATACTGGTAAAGATTTCCTGGCATCGGCTGATTACGTGCCCAACCTGGAATCCTTAATTTGATTTCAAAATCAGCTTTCTGTTCTGGCACAACCGTAATCTGGATGTCACCATCCCACGGGTAACGGGTTTCCTGCGTTAACACGATCGCATTACTGCCCAATAACAGCTCGCCACGACTGGCAAGGTATTGGTTGACTCGAATCGTGTTCTCACTTTGGCTATATGCGTAACCACTGATGGATGAGATCACACGAACAAGATTCGATGGACAACAAGCACAATCATGTCCTGGCCACGGCCAACGCTCGCGTCCACCCGTTTCCAGCGGATTGGTGTAATAGTGGCGATCACCCTCGGCAGAGAGCGCGCTGAGCATATTGTTATAAAACGTTCTTTCAATAAGGTCGGCGTACTTACTTTCACCTGTCATCAGATGAAGCCTATGATTCCACATGGCAAATGCAATTCCAGAGCAAGTCTCTGCATAACAACCATTCCCAAGCTCGTAGTCACCAGCAAACCCTTCTGGCCCACCCGGCTGACCAATTCCTCCGGTCAAGTACGTTTTCCGGTTGGTGATATTGTCCCAAATTCGAAAGAGAGCATTGGCATAGGCCTCATCTTGTTCACGCATAGCAATGTCAGTTGCCGCACAATACAGATAGCCCGCCCTCACTGAATGCCCAACACCATTTTCCTGTTCAACAAACTGCTTGTGATCTTGACTGTAAGTCCCGTAACGATGCTTTCTGTCAGCTTTTCCTCGCTGGTCGATGAAGAATCTAGCCGTCGTCAAATAGCGACGCTCACCGGTCAGATCAAACAATCGAAACAGAGCCAGTTCGATTTCCTGATGCCCTGGTGCATCTTTGCGATCGTCAGGTCCAAACGTTTCGCAAATCAGATCGGCAAAGCGAATTGCAACATCGAGCAATTTCCGCTTCCCCGTTGCCTGCTTGTAAGCGATCGCCGCTTCGATCAGGTGTCCTGCACAATACAACTCGTGCATGCTTCCCACGTTCGACCAACGCACTTCGGGCCTGCGTTGGGGCAGGGAATAAAAGGTAAACAGATAGCCGTCATCCCACTGAGCAGAGGCAATCAAGTCGATAACACGGTCGGTGTAAGCTTCCAATTTTGGATCAGGATGATTCTGAAGCGAGTTTGCGGTGCCCTCAATGATTTTATAAACATCGGAATCGTTGAAGAATGTTCCCGTGAAACCACCCTTCATTTGCCCTGCTGCTTTGGAGAAATTATCAAGTCTTCGAGACGCCTCACCATTGGCCTTCGTTGATGATTCACAGCGTCCCCAAACATGTGGCAAACTGACTGTACGATTGACATCCATCCGCTCCCGCCAGAGTCCCCCCATCACGGTCACTCGGTCAAACGGTACCGGATCTACAAATTGACTTGGATTGATGTAACGGGGCGATGATTCCTGCTGTCCCGGCGACGTCGACAAGTACTCGACGGACAAATCATCGACCAACAATTCGCCAACTCCATCACTGCCGATCGTCAATTTGCTGATGTGATCCAACCTCAACGTCGGGTTGGATCGCAAAAACGATCGCAAATCAATATCCCAACGCACCCATTCGTCTGTCAGGGCAGACAAGTCTCCCGGGTATGAAACCTCCGCTCGTTGCATTCCCCAGTCACCATCCTCGCATGCGACCCAAACCCTCGACAGGTTCGATGCTGAACCGGAGCGAAGATACATTCGAATAGAGCGGAAATTGTAAGTCGAGCTCAGCCAATCCTGTGGCTGTTGAAAATCAACAGTAGCACCAGCGGAACCGCCGCCCTTATGCGTCAAACGGAGGGACTTGCTGCCTTTGCCTCCACGCCCGTTCTCCAACGTGATCGATCCGTTACCGAAACTCTTCCAGCGAGAGGCTAATTCATGATTGGTTGACAACGAATCAAAGTTCTCCAACCGGCGATCGTAAACAGTAAAACTCCAGACATCCCCGGGAGTAATCACGCCATCAGTAAGAGCATCGACACGCCAATAGAAAACACGTCCGTCCTCCAACCCCTCGACGCTTTGCTCGACAATTTCATTGGCGAAGCGTCCTCGATAGGCTCCACGGGGTGACAAGGGCGTGGCCTCACTGACATCTTCGCGTGAGGGCCCAAAATACAGGTCATGATGCGTCGCCTCATTACCTGGTATCCATTGCAATGCAACGTTTGGTGGTAAGCCGACCGACTGATCTTGAGGTTCGACCAGTCGGGCTACCTTGACCGGTGCACTCAAATCCAAGGCGAAGTCATCGAAACTGACTTGTCCCTGCTTGTTGCTGTAAGTTGCCTGAAACAAACCGACCTGCAGCGGCACATTAACCAGATCGCTTCGTTGAAATGGAGACCCATTGAGATCCTGCCATTTGTTCCCGTCGTTGCTATACCGGAGAAAAAACAGGTTCCCTTTTCGTTCCATTTGCAAGAAACGATCAGCATCGCGTCCCTGTCCATTGCTGCCTTTCTCCGCTCGCCGGCCATCATCAGCCATACGAGCATAGATTCCTCCATAAATCGGGAAGTAATCCAAACTGATCCAGTCCTCACCCTTCCCCGCGTCCAAATCATTGGCCGCTCGCGCCATGATTCCGCCATTGTTGAATGATACTGATTCATAGTCTGCGATTCGTACAGTGGCTTTGAAATCCGTCGTCACATTTTTGTAAAGCAACGGCCCCAGCGGATTCCAACCTTCCTGATAACGCCCGTTGGTTGATTGCAAATGCAAAGCTCCATCGGAAATTTCGATACGATCAGCCGTCTCGCGTTCACCTGATCCCAGAAACCCGTCCCAAGATGTTTCAACAACACCATCGACAAGAAAATCATGAGGCTCTTCAAAACCATCAGTAAATTTCGTCAACTGCGCCGATGCCGGAGTGCCACAACACATACCAAGGCACGGCAGAAACAACAGACAGTGCCCAAGAACACGGGCATTTGCAATTAATTTTGACATCGACAGTCGCATTCTGGAAACGAGCGGCGTGTCCGACAATGCGTTTGCGTCACATGGAGCAAGAGAGACAGTGATCGGACGAATTGAACTGGCTCACAGTGTAGCAATTTTTCCCACGACAGACGAAAAACCTGCGGTCATGATGGAACAGCGATTGCCGGTTCCAGAAACACGCATCGAGCATCAGCCAAACAGCCTAACCAACGAGTTCCGTCTGCTGAAAGTGCTTACAGCTCTTTGGAAAAAACGCGGTAAACTTTGTCTCGCTCACATCCTGCCGATTCCATGATCCCTCGCATCGGCGAGTTTGTCTCAAGGATCCATGACATCTCGCAGTACCTTGCACCACTGGGCATATACTCTTTTCGCAACGTATCAATCAGCGCGAGGGCGACAGCAGCCCCCACTCTGGTTCGCTGAAAGCGTTTACGGACTCCCATCAAAGGAACGCGAACAGTATCACAGGTGGAAAATTTGAGACGCGTCAAAAGCCGCAACCATCCGAAGGGAAGAAGACGACCATCGAGATCATGCAAATACTCATTTACGTTTGGCAATACAACAATGAATCCAGCAAGTTCACCATCAACTTCGCTCAATAGAACAGCACCGCGATCGAGCACCTGTCTCATTTGCTTGATCAAGTGATCGACTTCGGTGTCGGTGGGCGGGACGTACCCCCAGTTATCACACCAGGCATCGCGAAAAATATCGAGTACGTTGCGTAGTTCTTTGTCGTAGTCCTTTCTTGCAACCGCACGAATATTCATATTCACTTCGTTGGATGCCCACTGCATGATCTTCTCGATCCGCGGGCTGAACGGCTGAAAGATATCTTTGTAGTAGGCCTGTCTCTTATACACATCTGACGCTGCCGACGACTCCTTACGTGTAGA
>CAJXTM010000243.1 GCA_913061385.1 uncultured Rhodopirellula sp.
ATCTACACGTAAGGAGTCGTCGGCAGCGTCAGATGTGTATAAGAGACAGGCAGTGGAGGATGGGATTTGGCAAGTATCGCGAACGGGAGATCTTGCTGAGCTCAAAACGCAGATCAAGGCCGGGGCAAACCTGAACGCTCGACAACCAAACTCAGGAACAACACCGCTTGGTGAGGCAGTGATTGGAAATCAGCCTGCTGCCGTGACTTTGCTACTGAAGCATGGTGCTGATCCAAATCAAAGATCGCTGGACAATTCCACGCCACTTCACTGGGCCTGCATCCTCGGACGCGCTGAAATCGCTGCGCAGTTGATTGATGCCGAAGCCGACGTTTCGGCTCAAAACAACTATCAGTCCACGCCGACAGACAACCTTGAAATTGACTGGCCTACCACGAGAGTGATTGCCAGCATGATGAAGACTGAATTCGATCAAAAAGAAATCGAACAAGGCCGTCGCCAGATCAGCAAGAGCTTGGGAAATGAGGGCGAGAATATTGCCGATGCTCTCTTTGGTCTGCTTTTTCTGTTTCCAGTATTTCACCATCTTTGGTTCTTGTGGTTTCTGTGCTGGCTCGTGGTTGGGTTCGCCGTGTATGCCGCGATGTTGGACTCTCTCAACATCAAAAATGTCCCACAGTGGTTCACGGCCTCACCTCTCAGGTACCTCTGGTTAGTGCCCCTCACCATGCTACCGCAGGCGTTCATGGGTATTGAAAACCCCAGTTTTGGACCAGACACATCAGTCGGGCTTCTACCTCTACCGCAAGTGCTCTTCTACTACGCCATTTTTTTTGGCTTTGGTGCCTTGTACTATGACTGCAAGGATGTGACAGGGCGGCTCGGTAAACGCTGGTACATCACTCTGCCGTTTGCAGTGTTCATTCTGTTTCCTGTGGGAATGGTATTCATCGAAGGTGAGTCGAAACTCCTGAACAACCTTCAAGAGGAATACCACCGGTTTGCATTTCTCACTGTTCAGGTACTATTCGCGTGGACAGTGGCTTGTGGCTCAATGGGAATGTTCCGCAGTTTGCTTCACCAAGAAAGAAAGTCTCTGCGATATATCTCAGATTCATCATACTGGTTGTACTTGGCACACATGCCCTTAGTACTCATTTTACAGTTCATCGTGCGTGACTGGCCACTACCTGCACTCCTCAAGTTCACGATCGTGTGTGGCGTAACCACCATCAGTTTGCTGATTTCGTACCAGCTTTGTGTTCGTTACACATGGTTGGGCAACTTACTAAATGGTCCAAGAAAACGCCCCTAACCGATCCTGATCGCAACTCTTTCCACCGGCGATCGTGCGACGCCAACGGCCGATTCGCAGATCGAGCCGGGCAACTGAATGGGTCTACGCCAGCTAAAGCCACTATAATCTGCTCGAATTCCAACGATCGTGCGAATTTGAGCACCACACCAATCCTGTGTATTTGCCCACTGAGCAGATGGATTTACAAGACGCAATTAGCGCAGCAATCACGATTTGCAGGCTCACTGCATCTGTTACCGCCTCTCGGCAACGCGATCTTTTCGCTTCATGCACAACCATTAAGCAGTTGAAATGGCTGACTTTCAAATCGCACTGGTAATCGCCCTAGGAATCGCGTGGGCCGTCATAACACTTGTTGGGCATGCTAGTTGGCTCATCCTTGAAAAACTTTTCAGTCTTTTCAGTGGCTCCCAACGGCCTGCCGATTTGACTTCGAACAGCCGGCATGTGATCGCAAAATCAGTCATTCACGGTCTGCATAAAGAAGGTCGGATTGATGAGACCACGATGAATAATCTGGTTCACGCCATCAATACACACAAATCCGGTCAGCCCCTGGATTCGAATCCCCAACAGGATGCCAAGAACTCCTTCGCAAACAAGACGACCGAAGTGACGGCCAACTCTGATAATGGTTCACAAATCAGTGAGAAGTTGGAAACAACTTTGAATAGTGAGACTGAAGAACCAAAGATCGTGGTGGCCACATTGATCAATGAGGTCGAACCTCAGATGCCTCTCAGAGAGGAGGAAACAGAATCTGCTGGAAACCTATCTTCCTCAGACCCACCAAAGCCTCAGCACGTCTCAAGATTTCCGGATCCACAAACGTCTGATATCACTCAGAAAAAACGGTGGGACGCTTCACCAACGCATCAACCTCCCGGAACGGCAGAGGTCATTACAAACACCACGCGTTCAAAACCACGCCCGACGATATCCACGGGTGAGATCATTCAGTCATTTCTATCCGCACACAATATTCGTTGGGGTGAATTGATTGCCGGAATTCTGATCGTCGTCTGTTCAATTGGTCTTGTCATCAGCTTATGGGGCCCGTTGGTTCAAACTCACCGTGCAATACCGACGCTGATTTTCCTTGCTGCAAACGCGGCGATCTACAGTGTGGGACTTTACACTCTCTCACGCTGGCGTTTGCGTCATACCAGCCGCGCGGTGCTCATCATTGCCACACTTCTGATTCCCCTAAGCGTACTTGCGGGCATCGCAGCAGCAGGGATTGATGCTAGTCGGTCGCTTGACTTGAGTGATCCGATCACCCTGACAACCATTGGTATTGCGGGAATCGTCTATTCAGTTTTCCTTTATTTCGGTGGAAAAGCGCTCACAAGCCCAACACATGTTTGGTCCATTTTCACTTCCGTCGCTGGTCCAGTTGTTGCTCTCGTGTTCGCTCCTGCAGCCATCCGAGTCTTTGAGAGTCAAGCTGGCTGGCTGCTTGCGATTGGCAGTGCTTCGGTGGTGTTCGCCTGCGCGATGCTCGGAAAATTAACCCGTCGCACATTCACAAAACTTGGTCCCGCGGGCGCAAGAATTCGTCTCTTGGTGATGGGATTAAGCGCTTACTCATTAGCCATCGCAGCCATTTCCATGGCCTATCACCTACGCGGGTTTGACTCGCAAGCTTTGTTACCTCTGGCAATGGCATCCATTCCGGCATGGCTTTCTCTGGCCGGCCTTGCAAATTCGTTGAGGGAGCGTTCTCGAAACAGCAGCGTTTCAATGGTTGGCGCAGTCTGCTGCGTACTATTATCCGCCATCACGCTGGTCATTTTTGCACCGGCGATGGTATCACCCACTTGGCTCTGGACTTGGGCACTAACAGCGTCCGTCAGCCTGGTTGCGGGCAGATATCTGTTCCAGCAACCATCCTGGTACGCGCTTTCGACTCTCCCCGTTGGCTTGGTCGCAACATGCACGGCACAGGTTTGGCTTGGTAGTCAGACATGGCAAGCCAGTGCTTTGTGGACGAAGTTCATCAACGGCGAGGCAATGACTGCATCATTAATGATGTGTGCGACCAGTGCCTCTCTGTGGTGGGCACTATCACAGAACGCGGCAAAGAGGTGGTTGCAATATGCAAACGGAGGTTGGATTGGTGCAACTTTGCTGATAGCTGCCGTGCTGTCACTGACACCCGAGGCAAATATGGGAGTCATCCCGAACTGGGTTGTCACGGCAACACTCTTCTTCGCGACCCTAGCTACATTCCTGTTTTCACTTCGAGACCCTCGATTTTGCTATGCAACCGCTGTTTCGACAGCTCTGGCTTTCAACTCGATCTATAAACTTCAGCCCTCACTCAGCCTCGACAGCATTCCCAGTTGGATCTATCTGGCACTCAGTATTGCAGGGGCTCTTACTGTCCTCAGTGAACTGTCCTGCCGTATCGCAACGCGAATCAGCCAAGACTGCGCGGATCCTGCTTTCTTAGTGCGAAAACAACTTGCGAGCATTAGTTGTGTCACCATTATTGTTGCCCTGGTGTTGGCATTCACCTGCAGACAATCCCACTTTGAGCTTTGCTGTGCGACCCATATTCTCTCAGCAATCGCTTTGGTTTGGATTTCCCTTTTGTTGGGAAACTTGAATGTTTTCAAAGTCGCTCAAATCTCAACTCTGCTCTTAACGATTTCGCTGACTCTTCAGTACCTAGGCCCCGAGTTGTGGACAAAAGCAGCTTGGCTCAGTGGTAATGCGATCTGGAGATGGACTGCAATCCTTGGGGTCCTTGGCCTGTGCTGGTACCTAATACGCGAAGTAATAACATTGTATCTGGCCCGACTTTCCGGCCCCCATGCATCATCGGAAATTTCGGCTGGAACGAGCCTCCAAATATCCTTCCGTGATCGTATCGCCCGTCTTTTTGGTCAACCGATACCCCCAGTGGAAATGCCTGATAGTTGGTTCGGCTTCGTAGCAGCCAGTCTCGCTACTGCTGCAACGACCTACCTGTTTTTCAACCTCAATCGATTTACTATTTCTCCGTTGTCGCTTGCTTACGACACGTCATGGATAATGCCGGCGTTAGGCTGGCTTTCGGTCGGGGCATTTGCCGGACTGCTTGCGCGTCAAAGAACGCAGAAGGAAATTTCATCCACACTCACGGGACTGCTTGGAATACTTTTCATCCTCTGGTTTTCATGCCAACTAGCAGTGTCGATTCTGTCCGACGTGAAGACAATGTTGATCGTGGCCGTAAGTCTTGCAACGGCCTTGTTTTTAATCGCAAAAACCACTCTACGTTACAAAAATCCGTCATTACTTTCCTCACACTTTGTGAACGCCTACAACGCAACCCAATGCTTAGTCCTATTCACAGCATCACTCTCGCTTTTGTATTCAGGTGTGTTTGTTCTGGTCGCGAATGGCCAATTGGCTGACGTCTCTTCTGTGGGGAGCATAGCAGCTTGGTGGTTCATCGTATCGATGCTTGCTTTGTGGCAAGCGAGACGCACGAAAGAAACATGGATTCTAATCTTCTCAGCCATGTTTTTTGCAGCAGCTGGTACTGTTCTCACAACCCCGTTCACTATTCAATCACCCATCTGGCTGGCTCAAGTTGCATGCTTGCTAACATTCATTTGGCTGATTCTGGCAAGCCGCATTCTCAAACAAAACTCTGAGGGTGTCGAAGATCAGCACAAGCACAATTGCCTACACACAATACTGCGTTTGTTGATGGTTGTCGGAACCATTACATCAGTTGTGTGTACAACTCTTGCTCTCTTGAAATTCCGCGATTTCGATGACCTACTGAGCCCAGCCGGATTCACGCTTTCGTTGATCGCTGCCGCGAACACAGCATCACACCGAGTCCAACGCTTTTTCAGTGGAAAAACCGACACAATCTGGTATCTTTCGATTCCATTTTCCATCTCGCTGCTTGCTGGCCAAATTGCATGGATTTTGAATGAAATAAATATCACTACCAGTGCCTTTGGAAGTCCGCAGTCAGTCGAAATAATTACCGGAGTATGGATACTGGCCGCAGTTGTCTTCATTCTGATGGCTGGACGTCGACAGCATGCCGTTGACTTCTACCAGATGGCCGGAGCCACACTGATCACGGTGGTCGCAGCAAGCTATTACAAAGGGCAGTCCGAAATTCTGCCATGGCTAAGCTTGATCGCGATGGTAGCCAGCGGCACCCAAATCACATTGATGTCCATCGGAAAAAGTGACCTGAAAGTCCCGATCACCGCAACTCGCGGATTAGGTTGGCTTGTTGGGTCAGCAGGCATCGTGCTGCCTTGGCAGTTCATTGGATTCAATGGCAGTTACATGGTTCTCTGGATCACGGCCTGGATTTTGATTTGGCGATACGTTACTCGTGACCGAAATGATGCTGATCGCGAATCGAAACTGACGAACCACGTTCCGACTCTGGAGTTTACGTTATTTCTGTTCGCCACCGCGTTCGTGGATCTCGCCCACGGCTTGGGTTTCATTGCTGATCCCTATTCGCTCAGCAATCCGATGCTTTGGTTACGAACTACCTGCTATGCGTTGACTGCGGTCTCGATTATCTTTCGCCCTCGAACAAGTGCTGACTGGTTCATTGCCCTGACAATGCTGAGCACCGCATTTTCACTGCTTGTGATTGCAATCACGGAAATGCTGGGTGGATCTCCTGCCCACAAATACACAGCTGCAATCATCAGCTACGCATTCTTCTTTGTCGTAAGCACTGCCTCACTCGGCAATCTCGCAAAACTGGCTGGACGGATCAGTTCAAGTCGCGCTGAACTACATTTCAAAAATCTGGTTTCAGCAACCATTTCGATTCTCACAATCGTTGCTGTCGTCAGTGTTTCCAGTCCGATTATCATGATGATCGCCCGCATGCCGCTGGCTGAAGTTCAAATAGCAATTGCAAGTGTTGCGATGATTGCGTGGGCTTTCGTGGAAATCGCTGATCAAGCATCTCTTTCCAAGTTAAGGCACGTCGCAATTTCGCTGGGATTGGTCGCGATCGCACTGTGGGCCAGCGCAAACTCGCTTGATACTGAGCCTGTCTCTTATACACATCTCCG
>CAJXTM010000244.1 GCA_913061385.1 uncultured Rhodopirellula sp.
CTTCGAGAGTCACGAAGCAAACGCTCGGCCTGCTGCCTCAAAACTTGGGGGTCACGCAACTTTCCCTCTCCAGCCAAACTCAACAATTCATCGTCGGGTGCTGAACTCCACAAAAAGTACGACAGCCTAGCGGCGAGGGCGTACGCTCCAATACGCCCATCACCCGATTCCTCAAGGAACAAAAATTCAGGGGAACATAATGCAGTTTTCAGGGACTGCCGCAAACCTTCCCCGAACGATTCGCCAGCGTTCATGGAAACTCGCAGTATCTCTACATGAAACGTCAACTCGGCCTTATCCACAGGTCTGCGAAATAACCGAGGCAAACAGCGACCGAGAATTACCTCAGCATCCTGCAAGGTTCCCGCCTCAAGCTCGACACCGCCGAGAAGTCGCTTCCTGCTGACTGGTGGCCACTTTTCGAGTGGACCCCGGATCGTAATTTCGCCGATCTCCAATCCCGGATTCGGATACGTATCGGCATCCTTGCGAGTGTCGATGGTTCCGTAGCATTTTGGCTGGAAGGTGCCTCGATCCTGTACCAAACGATCAACAAACTCAATGGTCTGCCATTTATCCGGTTCGATGTCGTAATAGCCAACCAGATGCTTTTCAGCTCTCCCAACGATGGTGTCTCCACCATAAATCCGCATGGTTACCGGTTTGTCACTCTGGATCGCTCGAACGCGAATCGTGCCATGATAGGTTCCAGCAGGCGCCCGCAGCCTGGCAAAATTGACAAGATTAGTAGGGCAATAATTCGACTGAAAAATCACCAAACCCGCTTCCGTCCTGCGGAACATCTTACCGAACTGGCTGTCATTCAGGTTCCCCAGATGATCCCTTTGATCATTCAAATTGGTGACGTGATTGATAAACTTGGGTTGCTTTTCAGTTCCAAGCACCGAGTCGATCACTGCGTCCGCGGCATCAAGGTAAGCCCGCATCGCCTCGGCTGATACCGCTAAGCCTTCACCCACATTATCAAAACCATCCGTCGATGCATCTTGTGGCAACAAATCCTTGACCATGACTGAGATGCCGAAGACATCTCGAACGCTATTTTCATACTCAACCCGATTCAAACGACGTAACACCACATCATTTCGTTGCCGTTGAGCAGAATTGAGATCGTGACCTAGCGAAGCTAAGAACTTCTGCTTCAACGCAGGTTCAATCCGAGGCTCGGTTTCGGGAGGCATTTCACCGGACTGAATCCGATCATGTACCAGCACCCAACGCCTCATGTTTTCCGGATCTGACAGATCACGCCCTAGAGATGACAGGTCCAGCCCGGCCTCCGCCGTTTCACCCTGATGACACGAAAAGCAATGCTCTCCGTAGAACGCAGCATTCACATCAACCCACTCCTCTTGCCGCCGCTGTTCACTTGCCTCAGGCTTCCCAACGACCTGTGCCGAAACCGGAAACTCTATGCAATCAAACAAGAAGACAATGAGCAGCAGGCAGGTACGAGATAGAGATGCTACCATCACCGATCTGCCGTACACCAGCATGCGACTACTGCTCACTTGAAACGACAGATATTTCATGAACGTCAATATGGAATGACGGGCGACAAACTCGGGACCAGATTTCACAGTATATTAACATTTGACGGAGCGGGGAAATAATACCTCCCAGCATGACGAATGTCGGTGGGACGCGTGGCTGGTCACTGAATCCAGCACTGTTATTCAACACAGTATTCTACAAATAAAACACCATCATCCAAAACTAAAACCTCTCCATGGATTCATCAGCACTCTACAAAGTCCCGGGCATGGAATTGGTGGACCACTATTTTGATGTTCCTTTGGATCACGGTGATCCGGCGGGACGCCAGATCAAAATATTTGCCCGTGAAGTCCGTGACCTCGATCCCCAGAGCGTCCACAAACCGTGGCTTCTTTTCCTGCAGGGTGGTCCCGGATTCCGTGGGCCATTACCCATCCGAAAAGACGGATGGCTGAAAAGGGCGCTCGAAGATTATCGGGTGTTGATGTACGACACTCGCGGCAATGGTCTCAGCAC
Source organism: uncultured Rhodopirellula sp. (assembly GCA_913061385.1). Lineage (GTDB taxonomy): Bacteria > Planctomycetota > Planctomycetia > Pirellulales > Pirellulaceae > Rubripirellula. The sequence continues at coordinate 2,035 of CAJXTM010000244.1, forward strand.
ACCTGTCAATTTCCAGACCCTTGCAGCCGAAGGTGATCCGCAGTCTCAGGCTGATTACCTGAAACATTTCCGAGCGGACAACATTGTGCGTGATGCGGAGATATTGCGAGCAGAACTAAGCCCCGAAACTCCATGGTCAACCATAGGACAGAGCTACGGTGGTTGGTGCACGATGACTTACCTGAGTTTGCATCCTGAGGGATTGAAAGAATGCTTTATTTTCGGCGGGGTCCCAGGCCTGGAACGCACGGCACGAGAAATCTATGAGGGAACATTCCCATTGGTCGAAGAACGGAATCGTCAGTACTTTGAAAAATTCCCAATCGACAAACAGCGTCTCAAACATCTGTGCAATCACCTGCAACAGCATGACGTGCGTTTACCCAATGGTGATCGACTTACGGCTAGAAGATTACAACTGCTGGGTATCAGTCTGGGATTTGCCGACACCGCGGAAGATATTCACTTCCTACTGGAAGAAGCGTTTGTAAAGGTTGGTGAACAGAACGCTGTCAATCATTCGTTCCTGAAATCGATCCAAATGCGACTCCGCTTCGACACGAATCCAATTTTTGCATTGCTGCACGAAGCGATCTATGCCCAAGGCAAACCAACCGCATGGGCCTGCAGTCAGGTACAACAGGAAAGCTACCCACACTACGACAACCACAACGACTTCCACTTCTTTGGTGAAATGATATTCCCTTGGATGTTTGACGAGATTGGTGAACTCAAGAGCCTGAAAGAATCAGCAGAAATACTTGCATCGTTTGATGCGTGGCCACCACTTTACGACCGCGGCGTACTCAGCAAAAACAAGGTGCCAGTCACCTGCGCCGTTTATTACAACGACATGTTCGTGAACACAAAATTCTCGAGAGAGACAATCGACGCAGTACCTAACATGAAAGCTTGGTACACCAGCGAATACGAACACTGTGGTCTGCGAACGGGCGGCGAGAAAATATTCTCGCGATTGATTGACATTGCTCGCGGAGAAGTAGAGCGATAATTGACGTCATTTGTCGGCTTTCAAGCAGAAGCATGACCATCGCCACATACAGATCCGGTATCCTTCAGGATTGAATTGACGGCAGTGGCTCACACACAGGCATGACCGTTAGCCCTTGCAACCCTGTCAAAATACAAAGTGGCTCAGTTGGACATAGTCAACGAAATCCAACACAAAATCAGCTCCAAGCAACAAACAGCATCCTGAAGGGAACACGGTGTACCTGTCAGAAAACAAAGCCCTTCGAATGCTTACCTTGTGCGGGCTGTATGTCGCACAGGGCGTTCCATGGGGTTTCGTCACCGTGACATTCGCCTCATGGCTCGCGAAGCCTGAACAAGGAATCACCGCAGAACAACTCGGTCCAATCCTTGCTGTTGCAACGCTGCCTTGGTCGTTCAAGTTTTTGTGGGGCCCCTTGATGGATCGCTTCACGATTCGTTCATTGGGACGCAGACGACCGTGGATCATCTTTGCTCAAAGCATGGCGATTATGATCCTTGGAAGCATGATGCTAATTGATGACCTGCCCGGCATGGTCTGGACACAACCGCCGGAGGGCTCTGAATGGACAAGGATCATCTTCAAGATCGTGCCAGGTCCGCTGGCCGCATTGATTCTGTTAGCGAATGTGTTCGTATCACTACAGGACGTGGCAGTCGATGCACTCGCCGTCGACTTGCTAGCAGAAAATGAACGTGGAGTTGCCAATGGGTTGATGTATGCAAGCAGTTATTTTGGAACGGCACTCGGTGGTGCGGGACTCGGTTATATCGTCTCGCAGCACGGAATACAGGCAGGGTTGGCAGGACAAGCTTTGCTGCTGGGCGGAATCATGCTGTTGCCGATCTGCTTTCGCGAACGCCCTCAGGACCTGGCTGAAGCCGAACAACCGTCAGCGCCAGCGAATCCCGCTGGGGACCGCGACCAACCTTCTTTCGATGCCTCAAGCTCACAGGATGCCCCCGTTCACAATGTACCTGCTGGCAGTATTGATCTAGGCAATTCACCCCTCCTGCCACCTGCTCCGATACCCGATGCTCTCTCAACAACGGGCAACGATGCATGCCCAGAAAACACAGACACAGCTAATCCCTCGATCGAAGTGTCACGATCCGTATTCGTGAATCTATTTCGAGCTTTTAGTCTCCGTGCAACTCTGATTGGAGCGATGATTGCTTTGGGGATAAAAATTGGGTCTGGAGCAATCACCGTTGTCCTCGTTGACTACCTGATGAACGAGGGTGGCTGGACACAGGCGCAGTACACCAGCATCACGGGTGGTTGGGCTGTCATGCTGGGACTCGGCGGTTCCATTGCGGGGGGATTTCTTGCGGACACTTTTGGTCCCAAACGAATGATCCTCGCCGCGTCATTGACACTCGGCATATTGTGGCTGTCCATTGGGAGCATTCCCGGTGCGTTGGACAATCATACTCTGGCTACTTTACTACTGCTGGGACAGGAATTATTCCTTGCGCTCATTTCGGTGTCACTATTCGCACTCTTCATGTCCATATCTTGGCCCCGCATCGCGGCCACACAATTCACGACATACATGGCACTACTGAATCTGTCTACCACGATCGGAAGCTATTCAGCAGGACAGTTGAGCAGTAGTTACACGGCCGCTCAGATCCTCGCGTTGGCAGGAATCGTTCAGATACTAATCGTTCTACCTGTCGTGCTGATTGACCCAAAACAAACACGCCGTGTCTTGCCAACCTAAACAATCGCCAGCGAGAACAAAACCCTCGCGACCACTGAGGCGGATTGCCTGCCCTGCTTATGATCATTCCGGCAGCACGCCTTACCCTCAGCTTACGCATTTCGATGGTTTCATGGCACTGGACGTAAAGTATCCTGTTCACTGCGAACCAATTTACCCCCGAATTTATTGAGCGACATCCTGCAACGAATGACTGCCATGAAATTAAGCGTGCCAAGATGTCTTTACCCATTTGCACTCGTGTTACTCTGCTTCGCGTGCGCTGAGCACGCGATGTCACAGACAGCCATTGAAGCGTGGCCCCAAGCTGCAGGTCCACAACACAACTGGACAACGAAAACACGCGATACTCCACCATTACGGTGGAGCGTTGAAAAGAACACAAACATTCGCTGGCGCAAAACGTTGCCAGAAACGGGACAAAGTGGCATTGCCATCTGGGGCGACCGTCTGTTTCTAACCACCATGAAGCCAATTGACGCTGAGACCAAGCCTAAAAAGGGCAGTGACATCGTCCTGTATTGCATAAATACCGAAACAGGAGAAACATTGTGGGAAACAGAATTGACTGGTGATCCTGCAGCTCAGAGTATCTATGCCTATGGTTTTAGTAATAGCAGCAGCCCGACTCCCATTACCGATGGCAAACATGTCTGGTGCTGGAACGCCAGCGGGCAAATGGGGTGCTGGACAGTCGACGGCAAACGAATCTGGTCACGACGCTGGACCCCTACCCTTGGACGTCCGTTCAACAAACAGTACGAGCCAATCAAAACTGGAAACACCATTCTGAATGTAGAACCTCTTGAGCCAGATCATCCTGACCGCCGAGAGGACGCATGGAATTTCCTACGCGGCTTTGACTCACTTACTGGAAGTTTGCTGTGGACCGAAAAGCGCGGCTTGACTCATTACAACACGCCTGTGATGGCACGACTGCCAAGCGGCGGGCATGGGGTACTCGCCGGCCGCGGCGCACATCACGAAACTCCTGAAGCACCCGCCGGGATGACTTTGACCCATATCGACGGCCCACGTGCGGGGGAATCAATTTGGACATGGGATGCTCTACCCGACGGGAAAGCGCAGGTCACACAATGTTGGGACGAGAAATATTCTTACTGGCTTGATGAGACCAGAACGCATCTTGTGGTTGTAGACACAACCGACGGAAAAGAGGTCAAACGAATCCCATGGACGAAAGACGCTAGCCTCACCAGTTACGACAAGGATACTCAACGATTTCATACGGAGCATCACGTTGATTTCCACAAGCTGGAAACACCGCTAACCGTATTTCCGGCTTGGCACGCCAACATCTCGATCTACCCACACGTTTTCTTTCAGTGCTTTCACTTTGACGGTAAACGGAAAGGAAAAATGACCCACATTGGTCCCAAACACTGCATCGCGAGAATCAATGTCGAGACAGACGTAGTCGAGTATTTGGAATTGCCATTCCCGATTCCTCGCGTCGCAAACGAAATCAACAAGAACAGTGAACTCTACTATCCCTGTCTCTTATACACATCTCCGAGCCCACGAGACCGAGGCTGATCTC
>CAJXTM010000245.1 GCA_913061385.1 uncultured Rhodopirellula sp.
CGAGATCAGCCTCGGTCTCGTGGGCTCGGAGATGTGTATAAGAGACAGCGTATAGACATCACCAAACTGATCGTGCCAGTATCTCAATTGCTGAATGGCGGCGGCGCGAGCGTACTTGTCCTCACAACTCAACAAATCCCGCAGTAACGTCACATTACTACCGTTGATACCTCGGTAAATCCAAATCGCCTCGATTTGGTGATGCCGATATCGATCATCTGTAGGATCAAGTGTGGCTACCCAATGTCCGAGCACTTCGTTTACTTCGGCGGGATCGCGTTCCCGAAGTTCGCGGCGAATCCAAGCTCGAATACGACCTTCGGGACGCTTCAATTGTTCCAACAATTCAGCGATCGTTGCGTTGGCGATTTTCGGTGGATCCAGCAGTGATTTACCTTTTTCAACAACTCTCCAAATCCTGCCAGAATGACGATCACGTCGCTCATCGCGTAATGAATATTGAGCGTGTCCCTTAACGGGGTTGTACCAATCGCAGATGTAAAGAGCTCCCCGCGGCCCAAAGCGAATATCGACGGGAATAAAACTCAGGTTCTTCGAAAAAATCAGGTCACTGACATACTCCTCATCAAAGCCAAAGTCGCCCTCGATCCAGCGGTGAATTTCGATTCGATTGGTTGGCTTGTAGCGTGCTTTGATGTAGCCCCCCTGTAATTCATCCGGGAACGTTGCAAAATCGACGAACTCTTGTCCGCAGGTACCGGAATAAGCTCGCAGACCATTGGGCCTTGGGTTTTGCCGGGGATAAGTCGGATCCAATGAGTGAAACGCGGCCGCGAAAATCGGGTGACTCGCAACATGCTGCCCCCAATCATCAAATGTCACTCCCCATGGATTGGTGCTTGGATAAGTCCCGAAACTCGTAAGTCGATGGCTATCAGGATCAAACCGAAACCACCCACTATTCTGCTGACGCACCGGGCCATAGGCAGTTTCAACCTGACTGTGATGAAAAATGGATTCCCGGAATATCAGGTCACCATCCGGAGTCCACACAAAATCATGCAACGAGTGGTGCGAATCTTCGGTTCCAAATCCGCTCAAAAGTTGTTTCCGAACATCAGCCTTGCCATCACCATTCGTATCCTTCAGGAACGTTAAGTGAGGTTCCTCTGAAACGTAGACCCCTCCATCACCAAAGACAAACGACAATGGAATGTGCAGATCATCGGCGAAGACGGACGATTTATCGGCTTTGCCATCACCATCAGTATCTTCGATGATGACAAGACGGTCGTTTGGTTCGTTGCCCGGATAGACATGCGGATAGGTGGTTGAACAACTGACCCAAAGACGCCCTTGGTTATCCCACCTCATCTGAATCGGTGCGGCCAGTTCGGGGAACTCTTCCTCGCCGGCAAACAGACTGACCTCAAACCTCGGGTCAACCTTGAAAGACTTAAGTTCATCAGCGGAGGACATCCAACGATTCGCCCCACGACTTTGCTTGGTATCGGGCATTGTGGGCAAATTACTGTCATCCACTGCTTCAACGCTATTTCCACCGCCTGCGACATCCCAAATCCGAGCATCACGATTTGCGGTCATGATTTCAAAGTTCCGCATCGCTGGCAAAAAATCCAGATAGCCATATGTCTTACTACGTCCCCCCGTGTAATAAAACGTATTCAGGGGCCGGTATCGACGAAAGAACTGCCGATTTTTATCAATCACCAGCTGACGCAATCCCTCTGGCACCGCCGGGGCATCCTGATCGAAAAGACCGCGGTAAACCAGCTCCGAAAACATTTTGTAACCCGCATCATTTAGGTGAACACCATTAATGGTCAGGTCGGTTCCGGGACTCTGCATTTCTGTTCGCGTACTATGAAAAACATCGATGAACCCTATTTCCATCTCACCGGCAACAATCCGCATGATCTCTGTGTAAGCCTCTAAATTGGCATTATTGAGTTCCGCCGCATCAACGCCCTCGACCCTTTCGTTCGCGATTGGTGAAAGCAGGATTATCTTGGGGCCCGTCTCACCATTGAACGCAGAGCTGCGAAGCTCATCCAAAAATTTGTGCAACGCGTTCTCAAACTCTCGCATACCCTCGGCCCCCGCAAACGATTCGTTGAATCCAAAGGCCGCAATGATCACATCAGCTTGCTCGTGCTTTAGATGCTGCATCAATCCAGCAAAATTTGCGGGACGCGGTTGAAGATCAACGGTGTCCGCTGGCCAACCAAGATGCCTTACAGTGAGCTTCTGCGTTTTGGCTTTTATCTGCAGCAACGCTTCCAAATACCCGAAGTACTGCGACCGCTCCAGCAGCATGTTCCCAATGAAAGCAACTCGGTCTTCCTGATTCAATACAAGCGGAAGCAAAGTCTTTACCGGCACCGTGCTCGCCGCACGCGGCGCGCTAGCCGCATAGATGCCGTATTGCTTCAAACTCGGGTCCAACACCGGTTCAGGGTTACCCGTGGGAACACTTTTTGCATCCTGTGCCAGTTCATTCTGCGCTTGAACAAGGCAAGGCAATATTGCGAAACAGGAGAAGAACAGAAAGCAGGAAGCTTTAGGCAATCGCATGATATCAGCTGATCGTATGGTCATTGAATTCGCAAACAAGTTCACGTTAAAAATAGACTGGTTGACTTTCGGTCAGGCAGATCAACATTGAGCTATCACGCATCGAATCAACCTCTTGCCCAATTCTGTTGGCCCTGCAGGCGTTCGTTCTGGGAACGTTGACCGCTCACGTAAAAATCGCGTGCCACAAGTTTTCACTGCCGGTGAGTACAGATCTTGATATCAGTCTAACCGATCGTGCCCTCAATTAATGCCGCTCACGCTCAGTAGCCCCTAACAGCTTGATGCCGTCACAGACACAGTTCCTCAATGGGTTGCATCCTCTTGCTTACGGTAACCAAACTGGTCGTCAACATCAAAATGCATTTGGTAATCGGCAATAGGTAAAACGGTGCCAAGGATGGCAAACCCCGGCAGAGACCTGCGGTACTGATACAGCCTCGGAACTGCACACACGCACCAAACCTGGGTGTTGCCATCAATGCCGGTAATGCTCGCTCCAAATCGCGACAGGATTGCGATTGAATGTTGATACCCGTGGCCCAATATCATTCCAAAGGTATATCGATCGTCGCAGTTTGAATGGTGCCTGCCCTGTTTATCTTCACATTTCAAGGCATTTAAAGGCCCTGTGAAGGAAATTCACTGTTGCCGGATACCAACTTCTGTGAATTCGCTACAATTCTGTACGTGCGAGCACGCGCTGCCTCGAATCATCGAGTTGGTGGGGTTTTTCTCCATTAGCCAACTGCAGCGTGTTGTCGCGTTACTGCGAGCGGGATCAAACAAGAGAAATTGGAATGAGCGACACCAAAGTCAGTGGAATCGTCCACCTGATCGAAGATACCAAGACGTACGGCAACAAGGGTTTTCAAAAACGCCTCGTTGTTTTGGAACAGGACAAAGGAAGTTTCACAAATTACGTGCCAATTGAGTTCACCCGCGACTCATGTGCCTCAGTTGACGAGATGACTCTCGGTGATGAGGTCGAAGTAGCTTATCGCTTGAACGGCCGCCGTTGGCAGAAAGACGAGTCCAGCGAGGCAAAGTACTTCCTGAATGCTGAAGCAATGTCGTTTCGAATCGTCTCTGGCGGTGGTGGCGACACCATGACCGAGCGGGTTAGCGAACCCAATGACGCATTCGCTGAAGCTGGTGACGACGAAGCGCCGTTTTAAGTACGAAGCACTGTTTTCCGCGTGAACCGTGCGAGGCCCTACGCATGGACCCCGGCAGTCGGGCTACCAATGACAACATGCAATTCATGCTGGGTAATCGTTGGCCCCCCTCTGGCACCGCGTAGCAGAGGATTTTTCAGCTACTGCGGCCAACAAATCCTGGCCGCATCAGGCAATGCGGACCGATTTGCTTTTGGCGATTTAAGAGCACACCTTACCCAAGTCAAATAGAGAAGTCTCCCTCGTGGCATCCTAGACCAGTCATTCTGCTTTGGGAGTCCAGTGCAGGAGGCGTAGATCTAGCCATTACTCTCGCTTAGTTTCCACCGTGTCGGCTGTTTCCGGTAGCTAGAAGAAGCGAAGTCGCTTACGCTTTCCGGCTCTTCCCACATCACAGGAGGCCCTTGGTCACGATGAAAGTTGGCGTAACAAAGGAAATCTACCCGGGTGAATGTCGCGTTGCGGCAACCCCGGAAACCGCTCGGCGTCTTATCGAAAAACAGGGATTTGAAGTCACCGTTCAATCTGGGGCAGGTGTATTAGCCAGTTTCCCTGATGACAGCTATCGATCCGTCGGCTGCCAAATCGCTGATTCGGCAGACCACGTCTGGAATGAAGCCGACATCATCCTGAAGGTCCGCAGTCCGGAGGATAGCGAAGTTGACCAATTACGTGAGGGCAAAACCCTCATCAGCTTCCTAGCGCCCGGACAAAGCCCTGAATTACTGGCGAGGATCGCCTCACGGAAAGCTTCGGCGATTGCGATTGAAGCCGTTCCGCGGATCAGCCGTGCACAAAAACTGGACGCACTTTCATCGATGGCGAACATTGCGGGGTACCGTGCTGTCGTCGAAGCCGCCGCACTTTTTGGACGGTTCTTCACCGGGCAGATCACTGCAGCAGGAAAAGTTCCCCCCGCAAAAGTGCTCGTCATCGGTGCAGGCGTCGCAGGACTCTCAGCTATCGGCACGGCACGTGGATTGGGCGCCATTGTCCGGGCCTTTGATGTTCGGCCCGAGGTTGCCGACCAAGTCAAAAGCATGGGTGCCGATTTCCTGATGCTGGAATTCGAGTCAGATGAAACGGGCGGCACCAGCGGCGGCTACGCAAAGACAATGAGCAAAGAGTTCATCGATGCAGAGATGGCTTTGTTTGCGGCACAAGCAAAAGAAGTCGACATCATCATCACTACGGCGTTGATCCCCGGCAGACCCGCACCCAAGTTGATCACCCGCGACATGGTCGAATCCATGAAACCGGGCAGCGTTGTGGTTGATCTGGCCGCCGAACAAGGTGGTAACTGTGAGTGCACCGTCCCCAATGAGGTTGCGAATCATCACGGAGTGCACATCGTCGGCTATAGCGATCTAGCGAGTCGACTAGCCAATACCTCGAGCCAACTGTACGGCACCAACCTCGTTCATTTGCTGGATGAGATGGGAGGCTCTGATGGTTTCAAGTTCGATATGGAGGACGTTGTCATTCGCAGCGCGACTGTGGTCAAGGATGGTGAGGTCACATGGCCGCCGCCGCCCGTAGCCGTTTCTGCCGCGCCAAGTCAGGCCCCTGCACCCGCGGCAACCGAACAATCGGAACCCGCGTCCAAAACGCCATGGTTCAAAATCGCGATGCTTGGTTTGGTAATCCTCACGCTCGTGGGTGTTGCCATGACGCAAAACTCGGGATTCATTACAGACTTCACCGTCTTCCTTCTGGCTTGCATTATCGGGTGGCAGGTGATTTGGAACGTCTCTGCGTCGCTGCACACTCCGCTAATGAGCGTCACCAACGCGATCAGTGGAATCATCATCGTTGGCGGCATGGTTCAGGTGGGTGTTAGCAGTAGCCCGGCAGCATGGTTAGGTGCGATCGCGATCTTCGTAGCTACGATCAACATCTCCGGTGGCTTCCTAGTCACCCACCGAATGCTAAAGATGTTCCGCAAATAAGAATCGCGACAAATCACTCTCCTCTGCTGAACCCAATGTTTCAAAATGTGATTGACATGGATTTGATCTCACTACAACTGCTTGCAAGCGACCAGCTAACGATTTCAGAATCATCCGCCAAAGTGGCTTACGTTGCCGCCGCAGTGTTGTTCGTCCTGAGCTTGGCTGGCTTATCAAAGCAAACTTCAGCCCGGGGCGGCAACATCCTCGGCATCATTGGCATGCTACTGGCAATCGGTGCCACAATTTTTGGCATGATGGTGGGTGGGTACACGATGATGGTTGTCGCAATAGCGGCAGCAGTCGTGGTCGGTGCAGTTCTGGCAGTACGGGTCCCCATGACGGGCATGCCGGAACTGGTAGCCATGCTCCACAGTTTTGTCGGACTCGCCGCCGTGCTGGTTGGAATTTCAAGCCATATGGATACCAACAGCGAAATCCCCTCGGCGGAACTCCTGATTCATGACATTGAGATTTTCATCGGTGTCTTTATCGGTGCAATTACATTTACGGGATCGATCGTTGCGTTCTTAAAGCTACGAGGCACCATCGGCGGAAAGCCATTGACGCTGCCGGGCAGGCACATCATCAACCTCACCATGGCTGTCTCTTATACACATCTGACGCTGCCGACGACTCCTTACGTGTAG
>CAJXTM010000246.1 GCA_913061385.1 uncultured Rhodopirellula sp.
GACCGGTTGCACATTGACCGGTTGCACATTGACCGGTTGCACATTGACCGGTTGCTTTTTGGCTGACTCGTCTGCTGAGGGGACTGTGTCTTGTTCCGCTCCCCACGTCACGCAACTGAGGATGCAAATCGGTAGCAGGGTTATCATTGTCAGCAGAGTGCGATATTGGATTGGCATCATGAACCGAAAGTGCTGGTAGGTTGTGAAACTTGCTGCGGTCATGTTGGTGTCTGTGAATGTTTCAGCCATCTTTTCGCATGTGGTGCGAGGCTTGACTCATTCGATTGCTGGGGCAAGTTGTGTAGGACGCTGCTGTGCGCGAAGCGGTGGCGTGTCAGATTTTTCACTGCAAGAATTTTAACCGATCACGTTGGATGTTTGTGTCACTCGATTTTGACTGCTGAAGCCGTGCTGTTAGGCTGCCGGAAAAAGCGGTCAAGTAACGGGCGTTTCGGTGCTTGGGATTTGCAGGCCCGATAGACACAGCGAGTTTGTGTTGGACAAAGGTGAGAAATTGCCGTGTGTGTTGGCCGACGACGAGATTGTTCATGCACGATTTTGTTTTTCGTTTTTTGTAGATAATCGCGTCGCCCGTTGACGAGTTACCTTGTCATCAGTAAAACCCCCCTAATTAACATAGAGATTCATAACAACTGAAGTCTTGGAAGTCGAAGTTTAATCGTCCATGAAGGTTCTTGAAAAATCGCGTCGTAAGAAGCTGCAGCGGAAAGTGGATGCGGAGTACGGTTACCGTAGCTACCGTGACCGGGATGTCGAGGTTCGCCAAGCCAATTGTGGGTTTGGTGTGTTTGCCAGACGCCAATTCTTGCCCGGTGAGCTGATCATTGAAATTACTGGTCAGTTGGTAGCGAGAGAGTCCTATAACGGTTCCAGTTTTGTGATGGAACTAAGTGATGAATGGAGTATGGAACCCTCTATTCCTGCTGCATTCTTGAATCATTCCTGCAGCCCAAACGCTGAGTTGTTGCAGATCACGGAATTCACTCTCGGTTTACTGGCACTTTGCAATATTGAGCCTGGCACTGAACTGAACTTCGATTACCAATGGCCTGCACTTCATTGGATTCCCCGCTGCCTCTGCGGCGCACCCGTGTGCCGAGGCTGGGTCGTGGATAAAAATGAAGTCAAGGCCATGAAGAAGTTGGTCAAGAAGAACAAAGCGCGCTAGTTCATATCTCAACGAAGCCCTGCCGATGCAGTGAACTGCGGTAAACTGCGGTAAACTGCGGTAAACGCGGAACACTTGTAGGGTGAGGTGGGCATTGACCGAGTAAGAATCGACAGGCTGCTGTCACGCCAGAAGTGTCCCTTTTTGGCGATCTTGAGGTCCGTTGATCACATTGAGTTGAGCGGGATCGCAGCAGGGCGATGTTAGGTTTCTCTTCCACTCAGGATGCTTGAAAGCACATTGGTCAGTTGGAACTGGTTTTTCATGATCAACTTCTTGTTGATCGTGACGCGGGCAGAAAAGTCGAAAATCCCGCTGATCATTTCGTTCAGTTTGACTTCCACATGCAAGCGATCTCCTGGGCGTGCAAATCCTTTGTATTTTGCTTGTTTTACCCGCACCAAGACGCCCAGAGCATACTTGTTGAAATGTGGGTCATGGGTGTTGTAGTTCTCCATCGGATTGTGTCGGGCGGCAATCAGAATCCCAGCGGACTGTGTTGAAAGTTCTTGCATCATCGCGCCCGGGAAGATCGGAGCACCCGGGAAATGCCCTTCAAGGAAAAATTCCTGACCTGAGACTAACCTCTCGGTGACGACCGAATCTTCTGAGATCGAAATGATGGTCTCTACGAGCAGGTACGGATCACGGTGGTGCAGGTAGTCTTCAGCTTTTTCAAAATTGTGATGGAAAATTGCCATGAGATCCGTGTGTGCAAAAAACGTGGAGCGGTGCGCGATTCAGGGGCAAACGCGTTTCTACAGCTAATGTGGTGGATTTCGGACAGGGTGCGAATCCCACGCGAGATCTTATCCACAAGTCAAAGCTGATGGCAGCAGACTACTGCACCAGTGTGGCGAGCGTGGGGTAGAAATTTACCACAGGTGTGCCGTATCCGATCGTTTTACCATCCTTTATTGCATTGCTGGCGTTTACCGCCACTACTTGACCCTTGTGGTCAATGATCGGGGCTCCGCTCGTGCTTTGCAGGTTGATACTGCGATCAGGAAAGCTGTACAACAGCCAGCCGTCATCCAAACGCTCGACTGTCGCAGGATGCAAGAGTTCTCTCGATCCCGGCAATTTTGAAACGAGCCAAACCCGCTCGCCATTGGAGGGTATGCGTTGTGATAGTGGCAGGGCTTTGATGGCCGTTGCATCGGTAACCGTGCAGGCGGCGATGTCACCGATTGCGGATTTCTGCGGATGTGGTCGTGCACCACTTAGATTGATGGGCTGCATTTGGATTTCGCCAAAGTAATTTTGCGATTTGCAGTCCTCGACAACCAGCTTTTTCCATGCTGTGGTGAGTTTGTCAGCCTGAATGTTTGTCTTTAATCCGCCAGCGGGACCAAATAAGTGCAGGGCACTCACGATCAGGATTTGTGACTTCCCGGTGAGTTTGGCCGCAAATGCAGTTCCTGCATTGACTTCGCCCTCGCTGGTTCCAAATCGCGGGTGAAACAGTGTGCCCGTCGAAATGGTCAGCGGAGCAAGGTTTGACTTGCCTCGAGCTGGTTTGGTCTTTGTGGAAGACTCCGAAACAGACTCTTGCTTCTCTGGCGTTTGCGCCTCGGTGTCTTTGGCAACGGGCTGCTCGTCAGAGGGCTGCTTTGCTGGCGATGTTTCGCTTGTTCCAGAAACCATCTCGTTGGGCGTTGTCGTGGTCGGGTCAGTTGGTTCCGTTAACTCAAGCCGTTGGTTGTCCGTTTCAAATTGCCTGCCGTTTTCTGCCGAAAGGATGTCACGGGTTGTTTGCAATTCACCCTTTGGCTTAGCTTGGGCAACGATCGTGCCAGTGTCTGCCGCCCAGTTCCAGCCAGCAAACGCGAGGACACAGGCGACGGCCGCAGACAAGCCACCGATGATCAGCTTTTCTTGACTCGTGCGAGTTCGGTTTTTCTGGCTCGTGCTATTTCGTGGCCTTGCTCGGATGGTAGTTCCGGTGGGCAGAGCCGGTAGTGGTTTATGGTCCGTCTGTTCGTTGGTCGCCAACGCCAGTTTGTTGGCAGTCGCATTTGTCGTATTGGTGGTGTGGTTCGTGTTTGCAGTCGTTGCGTCGGTTGCTATGGCTGCACGGCCGGCGATTTCGGCAGTGTGCATTACCTTGACAACTTCAATCACTGGCTCTGCCTGTCGACGGCGTTTGGCTCTGTGGACCAGTGCAGGCTCACTGATCAATTCAGCCACAGGGATTGCCCCTGTCACAGACCGTGGTCCAAGTGCAGGCGGTGGTCCAGGTGCAGAGGTTGGGACTGGTTGTGTGATTGGCTCGGGACTGAGCCACAGGGGGCGTTCAGTTGTTGTGTCTGGTTTTGTTGGTGCTGGTTCCACTTCCTTGTCTGCCTCGGCCAGATCCAGTTCGTCTGAATTCTGTGTGGAACCAACGAATCCCTTACGACCCAGTACATGCTGCACGGCAACACTGAGTGAATCAATTTCCTTGGATTCGACCTTCAGCAACTTGTCGATTGTCGATAGCCATTTGTCGGCCGGGGTCCAGCGACCTTGTGCACCGGTTCGAACATCAATCCCACCGGGCGTCATGCGTTTCAGGACATCGTGAGCACGTGTCAGCGTGAACGGGCCCTCGGCAACACTCTTGTAACGGACGAAGATGCCGTTTTCCTGAAGTTGGCGGATCTTCGTTCGAATGACTTCGACAGATCGCCAGTCGCTATTGCCTTGCCGAATGACAAGTTCATCGTCGGTTGAACGGTCCACATGCTTGCGCATGTCGGCTTCGGAAAGAGGGCCATTGATGCCCACTTTGTCTTTTAAAAACCATTCCGAATCGGACTCGCTCTTCATTCAATATGCTTAAAACGCTGCGATTTTAGGCCGCCCCAGAGGGCAGGGCGGTGAGGAGGAATGGTTGCGAAACGCCTCGCAACCACAACTTAAAGTTTAGCTAGTGTTGAGCAGTGGTTGTGTCATGTCATCGGCATTTGTTGCGTTTTGAGTTGTTCTGCGTTGTGGGTTGAAGGATTGGAAAGATAAACGGGATCGTTTTCGCCATTCTGCAAAGTTGCCGTTACCTACTTCTGGTGGGGGGTGGGTCGGTCGTGTGCCTCGGGCAGTTTTCCTTCGGCGAGGTTGGGAACGGGGGGACAGACACAGCGAGTGGCTTTTGTGACAGCCGAGGTCTTCGACGGCTGGTCGTGGACGTAAATCACTGACCGCAGAGACACTGACCGCAGAGACAGGGCAGGGTTCTGCGTTGTTTCAGGTCGTTGTTTCAGGTCGCCGCACACTGGAAGGTAATGCGTTCCGGCTACATGGCAGACCTGGGTGGAGGCAACGCGGCAACGATTGCAATCGACTCGCCTTGTCCTTCCCGCGTCAATGTAGCATCGGGACGCCGAGACAATCTCGGTACCTGCAACGCGAGTCGAGTCTTCAGATAGGTACACCAAATCCGGAGGTCAGTCGTTTTTCCAGCCGACCGGTTGCGTCCATGCTTGTTGGAATTGATTTTCAAAAGACGGGTCTTGGTGCGGTTTGGTGCTTGTGACTACAGCCCGAACATAAAGTTCATTTCCCTTCATACGGTAGGAAGGGGAAAGGCTGTTTGACGAAAGCACTCGTTGCCCTACACGTTCCTTGTCAGAGTCGCCATCAGATTTGAGTGTTGCGATGAACTCGGTCTGATAGGTCACGTTGTCTTCGGACGCGATCTCCAAAGTCAGTTCTTTTGTTTTTGCGTCGAATTGAACATCATTGAGTGTGACACCGCTGGAAGCATAAAAGTCACCACGCTTCATCGCCCGAATCAGATGTTCCGGTGTCAGGTACTGACTACGGACCATGACCCAGCCGCGGCCTGGTCGTGAGCCGGCTTTGCCGTGGTATTCGTGGCTGTCGTCTGTGGCGATTCCCATCAAGGGTGGGACATTCAGAGCTGTTCTGCGGATCGCATTGACGGTGTCCCAAATAGATTCCACGCTCGGGTGTGTTGCATCACCAAGTTGATTGACGCCAGGGTGGCCGTTGTAAACCTCAAAGAAGCGTTCTGAAACGACTGCTGCAAGATCTTGTGCGGTGACGGCATAGCCAAAGTTGGGATGGTTCAAGTGGGGCAGTACTTCGCGGCCATGACTTTTCTCGTGCTCGAGAATGGCTCGCAAGTTGTTCTGCATTGTTTCTCGGACCGTGGCTCCACCTGCTGGCTTGAGAGCTTCGGCAACGTTGGTTGCGTTGATATGGACGGGCTTGCCCTCCGATCGATCACTGATCTCCTCGGCAGGAATCATGATGAATTGGTTGCGTTCTTCGACGAGGTTGCGAAACTCATCGAGTGGTTTCAGGCGAATCGCAAACTCCGGTGAACCTGGTTCACCACGAGTTTCCACCCATGAATTGCCAAAACGTGCGCGGTAGCGATCTAAAATGCCATCGTCACTTCGTTTCACGATGGCGCTGTAGGGCATCCAGCGGATACCTTCGCTCAACACGTTGTGATCTGTCAAAGCAACAAAGTTGTAATCCCGTTCGCGATACCAATCGGCGATCATCTCCGGAAATTGATCGCCATCGCTCCAAAGTGAATGCGTATGGAGATTCCCTTTCCACCATCGTGCTTCAGGGTCAGCTGCCTCGGTTGAGCTCGGTGTCAGGATGGTGACACAACCTGCAAAAAGCAGGATTGCCAAAACGCAGGGGCGATCTGAGGAGAGATTGGGTTGCATAACGCGGTGGTCGATTGTCGGTGGTAGGAATCGTGACTGGTAATGTAAGAGAGTTGGCGATCGGGCCAGCGGTGTGAACCGTTTGATTGCCGTTCTGTCACTGCAAGTGAATGACTGGATGCCTGATGGATTCAGAGATTTTGAGCTGCGGATTGTGGGTAGCGTTGTAGTTTACTGCATCGGTGAGGGGGTGAGGGGAACGTGAGTGTTCCCTGCGGTGTTTGGATCGATGATGTGTGTGGAGTTCGAACGGAAGATCGCAGGTTCTGGTGGGCGTTAGCTTGGGGCGACCGCCTGCATAATCACCGCACACAACCATGCACCGTAGGTTCCTAAGGCATATCCTACGACGGCTAGCAGGACACCTGTCTCTTATACACATCTCCGAGCCCACGAGACCGAGGCTGATCTCGT
>CAJXTM010000247.1 GCA_913061385.1 uncultured Rhodopirellula sp.
GAGATCAGCCTCGGTCTCGTGGGCTCGGAGATGTGTATAAGAGACAGATCGATAGGTTTGACAACACCGCTGGCGATTGGAACCTTTTCGGAACGCGGCTCAGCTGTGTGTTTTGAGTCAAGGTTGACTTTTGTTCTCGGGCGATCTTTGCTGATCGTATACTTTTCAACTCGAACGGCCTGATTTATTTCCGTCGAATCAGGAATTGTCCGCGCCTTAGCTGCTGTTGTGGTGTTGCCGCTGCGTTTTTTTGTGAACGGGTTGGCGAGCTCCTGCTTGACATCCGAACTGACCGCTTCAGTATGTGGATTGTTCTGGGCTGTCTCTTTCGGTGAAGGGCGTGCAACTTTGATGATCGACCGTCCCGATTTTCGACCGTTGACAACGCTCTCAACTTCGTCCGGGACGTTGATAGGTGTGGGCAGCGCAAGTTTGGTGCCACTCGAGGCCGTTGCTGAGCTTGGTTTCTTTGCCCTCGGTACTTTTGCAAGCACTGATGAAGCACCACTGGAAGCCGGTGGCAATTTGGGCTCAAAAATCGGCTTGGTTTCTTCACCAAGCACGGAGAAAGGTTTTACCGCTTCGATAGATTTGACAGCTGACTTACCGGCTCTCGGTTCAAATTGTTTGACAGCTGCTATGGAGAGCTTCTCATGTTGTTCTGATGAGGTTCGCTGCTTTGAGGACAGGATTGATTTGCCACTAGTCGGGATACGTTTTGCCGTGGTGCCCAAGTTTGGCATCCGCACTGGTTCTGAGATCTCTTCAGGTGAAGCGGCTGGTGCAGGTAGTCCCAAGCCAGCTCCAATCCTGGGCTGGCTGGCTAGATTAGGCTTGGGAATGGGGGCCTTTGCCGGTTGAGTTTTCTTGACTCTGGGCTTTGGTCGCGGCGCGGTGACAATGCTTCCGTCTGGTTTGACCGTTACCGGTGCGGGAAGTGTGGGTTGCTCAACTTTCGGTTGGATAGCGGACAGCTTTGGCAGCTTAGAGGTATCGGTTTCAGGCTGAGCCTCTCTGGTCGGCGCAACTTCTGTGCTGTCCGAAAGCGAAAAGAAGATCGGTGCGGTATCGCCTTTGGCGTCCTGTGGAGCTTGGGATAGCATCGATGCAATGGATGCCCCCGCAGTGCGTTTTTCGGCCACTGAGGTTGTGGCAGGCTTTGTGACCGCGGGAGATGCTGTCTTGCGTTTTGTAACCGTGGCAATCGGCTTCTGAGGATCTTTCGGGGGCGGCGTAACGGACGCTGGACCCGTTGTTTGCTTTTCAGCGGTAGCGACTCGCGGCTTGGCAACGACGCGCAAAGTTTTTTTCAGCGTTGTTGGTTTGCCAAGGGGTTTCGCGGCAACGAGAGGTGTTGCAACGGATGATCTCTTCGCTTGGACGACCAAGAGTGGCTTGGGTGCAGGATTGACCAGAACAATCGAGGCTTCGGTCTTTTCGCGGACACGCGGGGTATTCTCCGTCGCTGTCTGCGGGGTTACGTGTGACACCGGTCGAGCAGGTGCCAGAGTGGCTTCTACCAGATCATTGTTCCGATGGTGGGTCGACTGGAGCAACGGATTGATTTGAATAACGGACTCATGAGCAGCTTCAATGGTCATGGCCGGGATGCGGCCGGCGACCCCAGCGGTTCGTTGTTCTGCCCCTATCGGGTTCAGCCCGATAGCAACTCCGATTGGACTCAGCTGTGGTGTATGTAAGTTTTGCCCCGCTCCCGTGGTCAGTTGGACTTCGCGACTTGGTTTGACGCTCTCTGGTGCACAAAACGGGTTAGAGTGAACCCCGGGCGTTGGGTTAGCTGCCGACAGCGGCAATGGTGGAAGAACCCCCAGACCGTTGTTCTGCGGTTGCTGCGCTAAACACGGAGACCCTGCCAAAATGAGGACGACAAGCCATTGGCGTCTGCCATGTTTGGTTTGATTGGTCTGTGCTTTTCGATGGTCACGCATGCCGCATCCTTGCGTCCGGACTAATACAAACGCTGCACCGTGACGGCGCAACTGCTTCAATTGCAGCTCGTGAAAGCTGTCAATCTGTAAAGGTGGTATCGGGTTCCGATTGGTACGACATTAACGATTCTCACGTTTCCTCCATGTGTAACGGTGGCCACGCCACGTAACGGTGGGCCGCGGCGTCACACCATGTCAGCCCTGAGACCTCTGGCGAGCAGACTCAAAGGCAATGATTGCGGCAGAGGCCGCAATGTTCAGGCTGTCCGCCTGACCTGTCATGGGAATCCGGATTCCATCGATGGGGGCCCCGGTGTCAGGGCACCAGCGTTCCCGCAAGCCACGTGCCTCACTGCCTAGGACGATGGCGGTCGGACCTTTTAGGTCACAGTTCCACAGGCTTTTGGATGATTCCACGCGGGCTGCGAAGGTATGGATCGAGCGTGACATCAGAAATTGGCGAAATTCCAATTCAGTCCCGTTATACGATGGAATTTGAAAAATCGTTCCCAAACTGCTGCGGATCGAGTTTGGATTGTACTGGTCCACACAATCGCTCAGCAGGATCACATCTACGCCGGCTGCATCGGCAGATCGGAAGACAGCACCAATATTTCCTGGCTTTTCAATTTCATCGAGGACCAAAATTAAGGGGTTTTTTGGTAAAATCAGGGACTTAAGAGAAGGGTTGGGCCTGACGAATTCTGCTAATACACCTCTCGAAGACTGTCCGTAGCTGATCTTCTCCATCAAGGGATCAGCTACCCAATTGAGCTTTTGGTTGTCTCTGGCGTAAGCCATCACAACCTCGGTGATGTGCTGAAATTCGTCGTTTTTCCCGTTAATGAGCGATTCTGGGACATAGATACCGCATAATTCCATGTCAGAAAGAATGGCCTGAGATGTTTCTCGCCAGCCATCGACGAGGACTCGATTTGCTTTCCGCCGAGAACGATTGTCGCGCATCCTGATCAAGTGACGTAGGGTAGGGTTGGCAGAACTTCGGAAAATGACAGGCTTAGACTCGCTCATCCATTCTCTCTATGATTTTGAACTAGGCGGTTTGGGTGGGCCAACGCTGACATGGCCTGCGTGGAGAAGTTAGTCGGATATTAGACCGTCAGCAAAATGAATTCATTATGAATGATGTGCTTCAATGTGAGCCGGTACTGAATCGGCGGGATGAAAAAGCGTTCCTGAAACTGGAGCGGGATTTATACATAGACGACGACTGCTGGGTTCCACCCCTGTGGGGAAATCGTCGTGAAATGGTGGGTTTTAAGCCCCACCCTTTTTATGATCAGGCTGACAGGCAGGCATTCCTGGTTCGTCGGGGGGAACGCGTTGTCGGACGTTTGCTCGCGATTGTCAATCATGAGCATAATCGTCGTTATCAGGAGAAACGTGGTTTCTTTGGCTTTTACGAGTGTGCAGACGATATAGACGCCAGCAACGAGTTGTTTTCAACAGCTTCCGCGTGGCTTCGAAAGCAAGGCATGACGGACGTTAGGGGGCCGGTAAACCCCAGTCTGAATTACGAGTGTGGTCTGCTCGTCGAGGGGTTTGATACTCCGCCCACCTTCATGATCCCGCACAATCACCCCTACTACGGTCGATTAATCGAGGGTTTTGGCTTCACTAAGGTCCAGGATCTCTACAGCTATGACGCTCATATCGACATTTTGAACGATTTGGATCCAAAGTTGATGTTCGTCGTTGATGAGGCAACCCGGCGGTTCAAAGTCAATTGCCGGCCGATTGATCGCAATAACTTTACCGCTGATGTGCGGACTTTTCTCGAAATTTACAATCTGTCGCTGCAGCAAACATGGGGTTACGTACCCATGAGTGAGGCCGAGATCGACCATCAGGGCAAAGGATTGAAACACCTCATTGTCCCTGAATTAACCAGTATCGCCGAAATCGAAGGTAAGCCTGTGGGGGTCGGTTTTGGCCTCTTGGACTTCAATCAGATCATTAAGAAAATCAATGGACGCCTGTTTCCATTCGGCTGGTTTCACATTCTGACGCAAAAGCGATCGATTGATCGGGTCCGAATGATTAGCACAAATGTATTGCCTGAGTATCAGAAATGGGGTCTGGGGCTTGTCACGCTTGCACGAGTTTTGCCCGATGCCATCACTTTCGGGATCCAGATCGGAGAGTTTTCGTGGGTACTTGAGAGCAATCAGTTGTCTCGCGGCACAATCGAGCGAGGAGGTGCGACCAAAACGAAAGTGCATCGCCTCTACGACCGGTCGCTGCTGGACGATTGATGCGACTATCGTCATGATTTGCGTTGGATTACCTATCCAATATCGCGTTAGCAAATCATACTTTTGGTTTCCGTCCCGTCACATCTCCGCTCCATCCATATAATGCCACGCAGCAACGTTGTTATCACCGGATTGGGAGTGGTGTCTTCTATAGGCATCGGTGGTGATGCGTTTTTTGACGGATTGTTGCAAAAACGTTCAGGGATCACTTCTCTGGCCAACCGCACAGATGGGTGTGCTGTTCCTTCCAGTTCGGATCCGGTGACGGCACATTGGATCGGCGGACCCATTATCGATTTTGAGCCAAAGCAGTATGTGCGGCCGCGTAAATCACTCAAGGTCATGTGCCGTGAAATTCAAACTGCGTTTGCCGCATCCCATCTGGCAATCGATCAGTCCGGCCTGACCCCCTTGTTGCCGTTGAACGATGCGGCTGCCATCAAGCCTGTTGATGTAGGAACTGTGTTTGGCAGCGAGATGTTCTATGGTTCGCCTGTCGATATGGAAGATGCCGTCAAAGCAAGCGTTTCAGAGGATGGTCAGTTTGACCCCGCCATGTTCGGTGGGGCGGCAATGAAAAAGGTGACGCCTCTGTGGATGCTGAAGCATCTGCCCAATATGCCCGCTTGTCATGTCGGCATTTCGATCAACGCCCATGGACCCAATAATACTCTTGTGATGGGCGATGTTTCGGGAGTGGCGGCCGTGATCGAATCCATTTCCTGTCTTGAGCGTGGCATTGCTAAGTTGATGATTGCGGGAGCAACGGGAACTCGTATCAATACAACTCGAATGAACTATCGAGCCGATTTGCCGTTGGCCTCCGTCGCAGACCCAATTGAGTTCAGTTCGCGACCGCACGACCCAGAATCGCAAGGAGTGGTCGGTGGTGAGGCAGCAGCAACGCTTGTACTGGAACGAAGTGAGGATGCCCAGAAGCGAGATGCGACTGTGCTGGCACGAATTGTTTCCTACGCTTCCTGCTTCATCGCCTCCGGTGGGATGCGAAAAGCCCAACGGTCATCGGAGCCAGAGCCGCAAAGCAGGGGATCAGCAGAAGCAATGAAGCGTTCAATGGTGACAGCGTTGGCGGATGCGGGTATCAAAGCTGAGCAGGTGGGCTTGGTTGTTTGTCATGGGATGGGAGACCCAGTCATCGATTTGGCAGAACGCACGGCTCTGTCGGAGGTTGTTCCAGACGCGCCTGTCGTCGCTACCATTGCATCGCTGGGGCATAGTGGTGCCGCCAGCGGAATGGTCGATCTTGTGACAGGAGCCTTGGCATTGGTCAAACGTCAGGTGCCACCGACAGTTCAACATGCGGCAACTGCCACAAGCATTGGGTTCCGTGACGCGGCCGAAGCGATGTCACTGAACCATGTGTTGTGCCTGTCGCACACTTCCGAAGGAAACGCGATCACTGTCGTGTTAGAGTCGCCCTGAGGTCGTTGTCGCGATTCCTTGCCAAGGATTAATCCGCACTCACCTATGGATCACTGCAGAAAAACAGATGTTTGGGCGATTTTTGCGAACCCACTGCAGGCTGAAGGTTTTTTGTTTTTTTGGGTAACCTTCGCGGCTGATCTGGTAACTCCTTACAAGCGGAGATTCCATGAGCGATACAGAGCAGACCGAAAATTTTGTGCAGCATTTGGCAGAGTGTCAGGGACGGTTGTTCGGATACATCTATTCAATGCTCGGTGAGCATTCCCGAGCGATGGACGTTGTGCAAGAAACGAATCTGGTTCTGTGGAGAAAAAAAGACGAGTTTCGTGAAGATGCTCCCTTCATGCCATGGGCTCTGGCAATAGCGAGATTTCAAGTGCTTGCCCACGTTCGCGATCAAGGTCGAGATAAGTGCTTGTTGGATTCTGAACTGGTTGCCGCATTGTCGGAGGATACCGAACGGAAGGTGGACCAACTTGAGAACATGCGAATCGCCTTGCGGAGTTGCATGAGCGAATTGCCAAAGGAAAAGATTGAGATGATTCATTTGCGGTATGACCAGTCCATGTCCTGTCTCTTATACACATCTGACGCTGCCGACGACTCCTTACGTGTAGA